>SSGY01000058.1 GCA_008017145.1 Neisseriales bacterium | reverse complement strand
TTTCACTTGTGTTCCAGTTAGCTCGTAGCTGTCATCACCATAATTATTCGCGATCGTTGTAGCTGCACCAGTTGCCTGTAGCTTAACGCTGTCGTTACCATCACCCATATTTAACGCAAATTTATCCTGAGCTTGGTTGCTAGTGATTTCCAGCACATCATCACCAGCTCCACTATTTAAGGTTAAACTACCAGCATTACTTCTAATCACATCATTGCCACTGCCGCTAGTAACTGTGTTGCTACTATTACCGCTGAGCGTAATTTGGTTAGTTCCATTGCTAGCATTGATTGTATTGATACCATTACTATTCACGGCAATCGTATCATTGCCAGTTCCAGTGTTAATTGCGTTACTCTCACCGCTTAGTTGTGAATTATTAAGATTCACGGTGTTATCGCCACTACTTAAGGTTATTTGCGAACGAATATTACTGATATTAATCTGGTCATTACCACTGCTACTGCTTATTTGAGCAAGTTCACCACCATTGCCGTTAAAGTTTAAGCTATCATTGCCAGCACCAAGATTGATAGTATATTTACTGGTATTTTGGGTTGTGGTGATTGTCACATTATCATCACCATCACCACTGCTAATGGTAGAAATTCCGCCACCGATTGTTATGTTGTCATTCCCAATACCAGTTGTTATCCTATGATTACCATCTTGAGCTGAGATAGTGTTATTGCCATTACCTAAGCTTAGGGTGCTATTTGCTAAATCTTGGATTTTAACTTGATCATCTCCGCTACCTGCAGAGACAATAAAACTACCACCACCGCCAAGATTAATTTGATTGATACCCTCTCCTACGTAAATCGTGGTTTGCCCGCTACTCTTAACTGTCAGTTGATCATTCCCTGCTGCCAAAGATATGCTATTGGTATCACCAGTTAGTCCTGAATTATCCAGATTTATCAGATTATTTCCAGCTGATGCACTAATTTGAGTATTAATATTTGCAAGATTAAATGTATCATCGCCACTTAAATTACTGACTTTGATTGCGCCACCAGCACCATTTACCTTCAAGCTATCATTGCCAGCACCAAGAGAAACGCTAAAACTACTGTTGGTTTGAGTTTTAGTTATCGTTACATTATCATTACCATCGCCAACATTAATATTACTGGCAATTCCTGCACCCAAAGTAACATTGTCATTACCTGTTCCCGTAGTAATAACATGTTTCCCATCTTGAGCCATGATGGTGTTATTGCCATTACCTAAGCTTAACGTACTATTTGCTAAATCTTGGATAGTAACTTGATCATCTCCACTACCTGCAGAAACACTAAAACTACCACCACCGCCAAGATTAATTTGATTCGTCCCTTCTCCTGCGCGAATCGTGGTTTGACCACTACTCTTAACTGTCAGCTGATCATCACCAGCAGCTAAAGAGATGCTATTGACATCACCAGTTAATCCTGAATTATCCAGATTAATCAGGTTATTTCCAGCTGATGCACTGATTTGAGTGTTGATGTTTGCAAGATTAAATATATCATCGCCACTTGAATTACTGACTTTGATTGCGCCACCAGCACCATTAACCTTCAAACTATCATTGCCTGCACCAAGAGAAACGCTAAAACTACTGTTGGCTTGAGTTTTAGTTATTGTTACGTTATCATTGCCATCGCCAACATTGAGGCTCGAAACGCCAGCACCTAGAGTTACAGTATCACTGCCAATGCCTGTGGTAATAACATGATTACCATCTTTAACTAGTACACTATTATTACCATTACCCAAACTAAGCGTTACGTTTGCATTATCATAGACTTCGACATTGTCATTACCTGCACCGCTAGTGACAGTTGTTGCTATGCCGTTGGAATTAATATATGCTTGATTATTTCCTTCGCGCAGATTAATCTTCGCACCTTGTTCCAGCCAGAGATTATCATCCCCATTTGAAGTCACAGTTTTATCATTGCCAAATACTTTAGCTGCAGCCAATGCTTCAGCTAGCAGCATAGTCATGCCGTTATTGAAGCTAATATTTTCAATTCGATTGGCGCGATTGGTAAAATCTTTGATGGTGATTGAATCGTCAGCGCCAAGATTGATAATTAAATCATTGTCAATTTTGCTATAGCTGATTTCTTGAGGTGTGATGTTGTTTAGCTGGATAGTATCAGTGCTGGAGTTACTTTCTATGATCGTGTCTTTGCCATCGCCTTTGTTGAAAATGTAGATGGTATTATTGGCAGTGACATCGGTGATAGTATCATTACCTGTGCCTGCGATTACTTGGGTTTTAGCAGCTGTTAGTTCTAGGATATCATTCGCAGATGTTCCGTATTTGGTTATTAATTGTGCTTCAACTGCGTTATTTAAGTCCAAGATACTGCCATCGTCAAGTTTGAGCTGTTCAATGCGATTATCGGCTGAGCTGAACCATTCGCTAACGCGGATTGCGTCAGTTGATGAGTTAGTAAAGTTAATCAATAAATCGTTATTGTCTTGGGTGAATTTGAGTGCAGAAATTTGGATTGATTGTAGGTTTAAAGTATCGGTTCCTGCTATATCGCTGATAATATCCTGACCGTCTCCTGCCTTATAGATATAAGTATCATTGCCACTGCCACCTGCGATTGTATCATTACCTGTTCCCGCGTTAATAGTGTCGTCGCCTGAGCCTGCGTCTATGGTGTCACGGCCTGCTCCGCTGGTGATGGTGTCGTTTCCTCCATTTGCAATAATACTGTCATTACCACCTGCTGAAGTTAATATATCGTTGGATTCTGTGCCAATTAAGTTAACGCTGAGATTTTTAAGGTATTCGTCTTTGGTGAGTTTTGTGCCATCTGAAAAAATTATTAGTTCAATTTGAGCATTCGAATCTCTAAAATGATCTTTAATAGTCATACTATCAGTTCCATTAATTCCTATATTTATCACCAAGTTATTATCTACGCGAATAAAGCTTAAGTCATCTTGGGTTATTCCAACTCCAAATTGAATTACATCACCTAGAGAATCCACTAAGCTTTGTGGTAACCATTTTTGATCAAGTAAAAACCTTTTACTATCACCCCATTCGGTGATTGTATCATGCCCATCTCCGATGTCAAATAGATAGGTGTCAGACGCGTAAGACTTGCTACTAATAGTGTCGTCGCCAGTTCCTCCCTTCACAATTCGCTCAAATGTTGCTCCAGTTGCAGAAATAATTTCATCATTACCACTACCAGCAAAAACAGTTACTTTCCCACCATCTATATCAGGGCTCGTCCAAATAGTGTCATTTCCAGCACCAGAATCAACTGTCATATTCATAGCTGTTCCACGCATTGAAATAACATTTGCTTGATCAGTACCAACTACATATTGGTGGAGGTAATTTTCTTGAATTGAAATGTTCGCGGTTATGCCACCAGTTGTATACTGCTCAGTGTGGTTGTTTAAATATTCATTCTCATAATTCAAATTAGCTTCATCTAAATGTACAAATAGCGGAATTTGATTTAAATTAACAACAGTGCCATCACTGAATACAAATTTATCAATGCATGGCATACCAACTCCCCAAGTATGGCTCTCCTGTAATTCAATGCTATCATTACTATTGCCAGCAAATTTAACTGTAAAATTCCACATACCATTCCTAGCTAAATATACATCTTCTTTTTTTATACCTGAGCCAAAAATTAGTTTGTTTTCAACAATATTATTGCTTTCAAAATTATAATTATCTACAATGACATCATGACCATCTCCCATGTTAAATAAATATTGGTCGACAGTATTACCGCGAGCGCCTTGTATATAATCATTACCTTTACCGCCTGAAAAAGTATTATTGCCACTAGCATCAGTAATTACATCATTACCTTCACCACCATTTAGAAAATCATTGCCCGTTCCACCTGATAAAGTGTCATCACCATCACCACCAAATTTATAAACATTACCATCTGAGCTAATAGACAGATCATCTTTTCCATTCCACCCGGCTAAAACTTCTACTAGACTCTTGCCTACATTTGATTCAATAGCATCTTGTTTTAATAGGTTAAGGTCTAAAATATATTGACTAGTTAGAACACTACCATCTGCAAAATGAAGCTCTTCAATCTGCCGTCCAACATCACTATACCAAGATTTAATTTTGATACTACCTGAGTCCACCGAGTTAATATTTATAACTAAATCATTATTTATACGAGCAAAGCTTAAATTATCTTGGTTGATTCCTGCACCAAAGGCTAATTTATCCGATTGCGCACTAGCTTCTGAGGACTCCTCAAAATAGTTATATTTAACAGGTTCAATAATAGTATCATTGCCATCGCCTAAATTGTAAATATAGGTATCACCACCCCAACCACCAACAATCAAATCATTACCTGTTCCACCTTCAAGTATATTTTGACCATCCTTATATCCTAGTTGACTCCATGCAATACCACGATTATCACCATAAATTTCAGTATTAGAAACTTCAATGTAATCATCACCGCTTCCACCTTTTAGAATGTTATCCCCAGATCCACCGTATATTTTGTCATTCCCAGATCCACCTTCTACAAAATCGTTTCCATCCTGTGCATAAATAACGTCATTTCCATCCATCCCTAAAATATTATCATTACCAGCGCCACCTTCTACATAATCATTCCCTGTACCAGCATCAATAAAATCATCACCTGCATTTGCATAAATTTTATCATCACCACCTTTGGCTACAATATTATCTTTTCCATTCCAACCTGAAATACTATCAGATGCATCACTACCAAAATAACTCAATGCAATCTGTTGCAAATCAGCTTTGTCTAGCTTACTTCCATCCGCAAAAACAAGAAGTTCAATTTGTCGATTAACATTTATAAAATGATCTTTAATAGTAAGACTATCACTACCAGTTAAACCTACCTGTATCAGTAAATCATTATTTACCCGTTTAAAAATTAATTCATCTTTAGTTATTCCTGCTCCAAATTCAATAACATCAAGTAATTTACCGTATTTATTATCATATTGGTTACCAAATAAATTAGCACCTTCTCCAAGATCATTAATTATGTCTTGACCATCACCACGATTAAAAACATAGATATCTCCGGCATATGACCCCTGCAAATAATCATTGCCACGACCACCATTAAATGTAGTTGACATTAATAATGGCTGGGAAGAAGAGGTAGTAGTTTTTATTACATCATCTCCATCTTCGCCAAATAAATAATTACGACCTTCGTTACCATCAATACTGTCATTGCCGCTGCCACCATAGATAGTGTCGTCCCCACTTCCACCGAATAATATATCATTTTCTTCATTACCATTTAAAACATCATCACCATCATCACCGTATATCGTATCGCTTCCTAAACCACCAATTATAATGTCATTGCCATTTCCACCATATAAAGAATCATTGCCACTTCCTCCGTCAATAAAATCATTACCGTTCATTCCTTTGACATAGTCATTACCACCTTTTGCATAATATACTTCATCAGCATCAAAACCAATAATTATTTCATTTTTTTCATTACCAAAGCGCTGGGCAACCGCTTCACTAGTTTTTATACGCGTTCCATCATAAAACTCCAAATACTCAACAATATTTTGCGAGCTAGTATACATTCCAGAATAAACGTTTTTAATCATAATACCATCAATACCACTATCTCCAATATTCATAATCAAGTCACTACTACCATAGCTAAGAAAGCTTAAGTCATTTAGAGTAATACCTTTTCCAAAACGCAATACATCTCCAACTCCATATGTGAAAATAGTATCCTTACCATCGCCTCTATTAAAAATAAATACATCTTTACCACTACCTGCAACTATTGTATCTGAACCAGTTCCACCCCAAAAAACATTATTTCCAAATGATGAACCTCTCTCATTACTTAAGTAGTCATGACCGGCACCTCCAATTAATACATTAACCCCATAACCAGCATATAACTTATCATTTCCATCACCACCGTCCAATATATTATTATCACCACTGCCATAAATGATATCGTCCCCAGACATCCCATATATTGTGTTTGTTGCGCTAGATGAGCCCCAAATAGTATCGTTAGTATCACTTCCCAATGTAACATCTTGACTATTTAGAGTAGACAAGTTTGCATCATTAGATATTAAGGCATCAACAATCCATTTGTTCATCACATTTTGTGACTCTGCAGTAAATAGTTCACTTTGCTCTAATTTAATATTGTTATAAAGCTTAAGCATTTGAGAAAAGGCTTCTGGTTTACTTAATGATGTAACCCACTGATATACACAGGTGAAGTCTAAAATAACCTTATTATCCTGTAATTTATAATCTACTAAATTAAAAATGCTCGTCTTACCACTAACCAATGCTAGATCTTTCTCAATATCAATCTTTAATGAATTGTACGAATTATTAATGGAGTTTGCATCCATATTTACCCCATAAAAACTTCCGGAGTAACGACCATCAATCTTTCCGTCAACAGAGTCCATGGGATCAGTAAAATCTGCAGTTGCTGCATAAAGTCCTGTAAATTTCTCAAGCACGCTCAACTTATTAATTTCTTCTGTAGTTAAATTAGTACCACGCCCATCAGCTGGGTGTGCACCAGTTTTTAAGGTAGAAGCGATTGTATCCATTTGCCCAGTTTGTGCCCATAATGCAACAATGATTTCTAGGTCTACATCGCTTGGATAATCTTTATTAATATAATTACGAACTGCACTTGCCAAATCAGTTGATAACGCAGATGCTTCACGTAAATTACGTACCATTCCACTACCACTGATATTTGGGATATCCATTACTAAGCTAGTATCAACTGTATCGGTAAACTCACTATTAACCGGATTACCCACAAAATTAAAAGCTCCACTGTTTCCAGTAGAGCCATCCGCACGTTCAAAACTTGAGAATCCAATTTCAACATTACCATTTGCAGAATTTTGCATACCAGTAATACTTGCTTGAGTACTAATTGAAGTTATGCCTAGTTCAGTTAATGTTTTTAGTTCACTCGCTTCAGAGATTCCATTTTGATTTTTATCTTGCCATACTTTCAGTTCACTAAATGCAGCATCTTTAGCATCAACCTTACCATCCTTGTTAGCATCTAAATCAGCTATCGCCTCAAATGCATCTTTCGCTTTTTGCCCATTCGAGAGGATGGTATTGTCACCAAAAATCTCGCGTCCAGAATCAATTTGTCCATTTTTATTAATATCGCGCACAACTAAGCCATCACCAGATGCGACCCATCCAGTTCCAGTTTTTACCCCATCAGCATCATGATCAAATAAAACTCCAGCACTCAAACCCACTGTTTCAACTTTGCCACTACCATTCAAATCCAAAGCTAGCGGATCATATTGCTGATGCTTTTTCTTAGGCTCAAGCCTCTCAAATAGTACATATATTTGCTTATCTGCATTAATCTCATCATGCTTAATCCCGTATACGGCCGATCCATCAGCATATTTCTGTGACAACATAAAGTCTATCGTTTTCTGACGCGCCGCCGCAACCTCTTCCGCAGTACCAACTGTTGCTAAATTTACTTTATTATAAATCTGATCATATTTTTCAGTAATCAACTGAGTTCTATCATCTCCAGTTCTTTGCCAATCACCGCGATAATTAACAACACCAAAGAAAAACTCATGCTCCTGATTAATTCGCACTTTAGAATGAGTGGCGTCCAATGCATCTATTTCATACTTAGTTTTATCTTTAAATAGCTCCACTAAACCTAATTCTTGTGGGTCGTCCAAGCTGCCTTTATTCGTACTAATATAAATATTGCCTGTTTCTGCAAGTAACTGTTCTTTAGAAAAGTTACCTATTCCGTGAAAGGTTTCTATATCTGCAGAAAAATCATTTTTTGCATCAAGCACCCCTCCACGTTTTATGTATTCATTAGCCCCCATCAGCTTAGCATCACCTTTTGATTCGTAAGTAATTGTGATAGTTTCACCTAGTTGGTCTTTCTGAATTGAACCTGCTCCACTTACTAGGTCGTTTTCAATTCGATAGTTTGTAATATCGTATTGACTACCGCCATGCCATGCATCATAAAGCTTATTATTAGCTTCAATTTTAATTAATTGCTGATTCACGGTATCCAAATCCGGCTGGCTACCTAATTCACCATTATCTACCTGTTGCTGTAATTCATTTTTACGATTAATCAAGCTAGTCATTATGCTTTGATCAACTCGTTCTACTGAATCTAAAAAATTTCGGCTATTGTATGGATTAAATGCAGTTGCTTCGCCACTAAAGGTGATTGCCAATAATTGTGAGATAGTGCCACCTAACGAATGACCATCAAAGCTCAAGGTTCCACCATGCTCGTGTACATATGCAGTTGCTTTGGCTGCTAATTCATAAGCATCGGTAAATTCTGGAGGAACGTCGTCAAGTATAGCCATCCCAGCATCATGAACTTTGTTAGTAAAATTATCTGTTCCACGACTAACTAAGATATATTCGCCTTTGCCATTGGTATAAACTGCTCCGTAATATCCATTAGAAGTATCTTCAACTGTATAAAGACCATCTACTCTTGTCCATGTTTTTGTATCTTTAGGAATATCTGATAGTTTATCATACACAAATTGTGCTAACTGTTGCTTATCTTGATATGTACTCATTTTAATTCACCTTGTAAAAGTTAGTTGATTATTCACTAAAAACTTTAATTGCCAAAGAACTGGTTATATCAGATGGAAGTTTTTTAATCTCATAATGGATTCCATCTGATGAAATGAATAAATAATATCCATCTACTTGTTTATATACACCAATATATTTACCATCACCATAAATCGTATGTGGTATTCCAAGGTTAATATTTAAATTGGCTCTTTTAACAAGGTTATTTAATGTTATAAAACCTCTCAAATTATCTTTAGGATACGATTCTTGTGTAGGTCTTAAAAATGGTTTGACTTTAGTAGATCCAGAATGCCAATTAGTTTCGCAATTTTTTGAGTTTAAAACGTTAACATATTCAACACTATTGGGGCTTGTTTGATAATATATTGAGCATTTTCCACTATTATATACAGGAAAATTTAACAAATAAAACAAGTAGTAACTTTTAGAAGATTTACACTTACCAGAAAGGCAATCTTCAGGATCAAATCCATACCAGACTCCACTTTCGTCGAATATTTGCTGCAGACCAAAACCATGATAAGGAACAGCATCTCCTAGCCCACCAAACATAGAGGTAAATTTCCGTTTCCAAGTCACACCATCTTTCGAAGAGTAGATATAAAAATGTTTAGGACTAAATAAAAATGGCTTCTGCACATATAGTAAAAAATTATGCCCTGTATAGGTTATATTACTGATATCTGCATAATAGTAGTCATGCATATAATAATCACGACCAATCATTGCTCTTGCCGTTTTTTTTGCCATATACACATTAGCAATTAGCAATGCTTGCCAACCGACGAACAGCAAAACCAACGAGGCAACACTCAATGCTATATATTTTATAATTCTCTTCTTCATGTTCTATCCAAATATCTTTAATATTTACGCTTGCTCTTTACTCACCAGATCCAAATTATATATTAACACTACAATAAAATCATTTTGCAATGCAATAAATCACACATAATACAACAAATAAATTGAATTTTAAAACACAAATATTGCAATTTATGCACAAAATTTAATTAACTTGCCTTACGTAAATCACGCACTCGTCCACTACCGTTAGCATTCGGGATATCTTCAACTAAACTAGTATCTACAGTATCGGTAAACTCACTATCAATCGGATTACCTACAAAATTAAACGCTCCACTACTACCTTTGGAGCCATCCGCACGCTCAAAATTCGAAAAGCCAATTTCAACATTACCATTAGCAGCATTTTGTACACCAGTAATACTCGCTTGAGTACTGATTGAAGTTATGCCTAGCTCGGTTAGGGTTTTTAATTCACTCGCTTCGGATATTCCGTTTTGGTTTTTATCGTTCCATATTTTAAGTTCGTTAAATGCAGCATCTTTGGCATCAACCTTACCATCTTTATTCACATCCAAATCAGCAATCGCTTCAAATGCATTTTTAGCTTTTCTACCGTTACTAAGAACTGTATTATCACCAAAAATTTCTAGACCTGAAGTAATTTTACCGTCGTTATTAATGTCTCTAACCACTAATCCATCGCCTGCTGCTACCCAGCCTGTTCCAGTTTTAACTCCATCTCCATCATAATCGAATAAAACCCCAGCATTTAACCCAACAGTTTCAATCTTACCTGAGCCATCCAAATCTAAAGAGAGTGGATCATATTGCTGTGGTTTCTTATTTTTTGGAAGACTCGCAAATAAAAGATATGTTTGTTTATCTGAGTTTACCATATCCTGTTTGATCGCATACTTCGGGCTACCATCCTCATATTTCTGAGATAGCATGAAATTAATGGTGTTCTGCCGTGCAGCCGCAACCTCTTCCGCAGTACCAACTGTTGCTAAATTTACTTTGTCATAAATTTGATCATATTTTTCAGTAATTAGCTGAGTTCTATCATCGCTTGTTCTTTGCCAGTTACTTCTATAGTCAACAACACCAAAGAAAAACTCATGCTCCTGATTAATTCGCACTTTAGAATGAGTGGCATCCAATGCGTCAATCTCATATTTAGTTTTATCTTTAAATAGCTCTACTAAGCCTAGCTCTTGCTTGTCGTCCAAGCCGCCTTTATTGGTACTAATGTAAATATCATCAGATATTGCTTTTAATTTTTCAGAATTAAAATTGGCTATATCATGAACATTAGATGGATTACTTATTTGAATAGTAATCGTTTCGCCTAGCTGACTTTGCGCACTGGAAGCATCGCCTGCAATAACATAGTTATAGAGATTATTAGTATTGCCTGAGTGATAGGACTGATAGAGTTGATTATTGAGTTTAGCATCTGATATGTTTTCATTCAATTCATTCAGTTGTTGGTAAAGTTCATTTGAATTAGTTGGTGGATTTTGTTTATCGGCAAGTTTGTCTAAAATATCTTGCTGACTCGCATAATAATCATCAATGGTTTCTTTATCAATTAACTTCAGTTGCTCCAATGCAGGAGCACTGCTTTGCGGGTTAAACGCATAACTTTCTCCACCATAGCTGATTGCCAGCATCTGGCTAATCGCACCACCTTGATCAAATCCAACAAAGTCAAGCTGACCGCCACCGTGTTCGGTAAGATATTTAGCGGTTTTTGTGACTAACTCGCTTGCAGCAGCATATGCTGACATGTCGGCTGTGCCATTACTAACCAAGACATACTCACCATTGCCATCAGTATATACAAAGCCATTGTAACCATCTTTGGTTGACGATAAATCATTAACTTTTGTCCATAAAGTGCTATCTTTACCTGCAATGCTATCCGCACCTACACTACCGCCATTGGCTAGGTTAGAGCTATCCTGATACGCTAGCGTTTTGTTCCCTGCATAACTTACATAAATCTGATTACCATCTGTTGTCAAAGTTGCTCCATTAGCTTGGAGTTGTTGAGCTAAAGCTTCAATGTCAGTTTTACTTCCAGCTTTGGCAAACACCGCTTGCTGGTAACTGGCATCGTGGAGTTCGCCGATTAATTCGTTGTTAGCTGCTTTAGCTTTAGCGTCACTGGGCATAAAGAATAGCTCGTATTCGGTTGTTATTCGAAGCACTCCGCCACTTATGCGATCAATTTCAAACTTACTTTTATCGTTAAAACTTTGCAGAAGTGAATTGAGTTGAGCTTGCTCTACAGTTGTGTCTGTCAATCGTATAAATAGATCATCGCCAGCATCCAATTTAGCATTTATTTCATTTGGATCAAAATTTCTCATAAAATGATCTCTAAAGGTTAAATCTGTGGCTGGTTTAGAAGCAAACTCATTCCAGTATTTCTCATAAAATGAGGCTGGATCACCTTGCTCAAAATTAGTTGGTATCACACTAAAGCGTATTTCAGTACCCAACTGGTTAAAGTAATGGCTTGTTACTGTATCTTCTGCCATCATAAAATTAGTGATATTCTGAGGATCGCTACCAGATTGATAATGTTCAATTAAGTGTTGCAGTTCAACAATATCATTAATCTCTTGTTTTTGTTTTTGCAAACTTTCGATTTTGCATCCGCTGGTGTCTAATGCACCATACATGTAATTAAGTTTTGAGCTATAATTTGTACTAAAAATTGGAGTTAAATTATGGCACATAAACAATTAGGTGAGCATGAGAGATTTGTGATAGAACTAATGCTTTCTAAAAATAATTCATCCTCAGAAATAGCAAGATTTCTCGGATGTAGTCGTCAGACAGTAT
>SSGY01000007.1 GCA_008017145.1 Neisseriales bacterium | reverse complement strand
GCAAAATCTTATCTGAGGTATTCCCCTGCACTTCTGCCACTATTTGCGCATTAGGGAAGTGTGCTTTTTGTTCTTGCCAAACTTTATCACTGGTTACTAAATAATACTTCTTCAATTCTGGATTATCACTCGGATTGTCTGTTTTGAAATACTGATTATGTGCATAAAACTCTAGCGTCCGTGAATCAAATCTATAATCAACTACCGCGATTTCTGGATTTTGGCTGGTAATTTGTGCAGCAAGGATTCCGCTATCATATTTAGCATAGATGTTACCAATCAAAGTAGCATAAATCGCCATAGTCAGACAAATAGCCAAGGTTGGGATTAAGATTGCTTTAACAAAAGGAATTTGCCCAAAATTCTTAATTACATAAATTACCAGTAATAATTCAAGAACTACAAATAGCCCTAATATCCACCCTTTAAATACCGCCCCAATGACAACTGCAAGTAACGCTAACATGATGATACCCAAATAGCTTTGCACCGCAAAAATTTTATGGTTGGTCGTTCTTAAATCATAAAGAAACTTAGCTGATAAAATTGCCGCAAACGGAAAAATAATATTGGTATAGTGATCAACTTGAAACGAAGTCACACTAAACATCACAAAGCTAACCCAGAAATAACCCAAAAGAAAAATTAAAGCTTGCTTATCACTACCTGACAAGGTTTTAAATTTACGAATTAATGTATACATCGCAGTTGGATAAACCAACGACCACGGTAAAAACGCCCATAAGAAGGTATGAACAAAGAACACCTGATGAAATGCAGGAGGATTGGTACTATAAATATAGCCGGTATTAAAAAAGCGTCCAAATTGACTATCAACAAAAAACCAACGGATTCCTGAGACATGATTATGTCCAAAAATTATTTTCTCGGGATGAAGATCAAATTGAATATACAGCGCAATTACTTCCGGTAATGCCAGAATAAATGAGAGCGCTAGCGCGCCAACCCATTTCGGATGAATAACGTTAACCAGTCGCTTGGTATAAACCCACACACAAAATAAACCACTGACGATAGTTATAACAACAAAAACACCCTTGGTCATCAATGCCAGAGCGGTGAAGAATGCCCCAAGAATTAAACTACTCCAGCTAAACTTGCGGTCATAGCACAGCCAATAATACACCGCAGGCATGATTTGCCCAAGTAAATAAGCTTCTGCCCGAATATCATTCGCAGAGAACATCAAATGAAAAATACTCAGATAAATCAGTGTTGCCAATAAAGATACTGTATTGTTTTTATATAGTAAGTTGCTTAGACGATAGGTATAAACTGCACCAAGGAGATGAAATAAAAAACCAGGCAAAATATAGGCAAATGAATTTATGCCAAAAATCTTAAAGGATAATGCGCTAATCCAAAAAGGAAAATGTGGTTTATCCAGCCAGTCCTGATTACTTAACACCAAATCAGTCCAATCATTAGTTTGGGCAATATGTTTAGCAATGCTACCATAGTATGGACCAAATGAAGTGCTGGTCATCGGAAAAAACAATCCGACAGCAGTGGCAATAATTGCCAAAACAATCAGATTTTTAAGCAGTCTGTCAAATTTGGTTAGATATTCCATTTAGCACCCTCAGTTTTCTCAATTTATATTAATTATTCATTCCGAGATTTTATCAGGAACTCATAAGCTTCCCGAATGTTTTTGAATGGAAAGCTTGAGTTTACAAATATTGATAAGCTTAGTCGTGGCAAACAGCAGATAATTAAAGCTGATTACACAAATAAAAATAAAAATACACCAACAAGTATCGTATTTTTATCAATATTTGTTAATGCTATTTGAAAGTTACTCAGTATGCTGTAAATATTTGCTATAATCCCCAATAAATTATTAATGGTGGTAATTATGTCCAATTATCTGCAAATTTTTATTACTCTACTTAGTCTACTTAATCCAATGTTTGCCCTCGGACAATATCTGGACATGACTAAACATATGTCACAAGAAGATAAGCAAAATATTTCAATTATGTGCGGGCTGACAGTCTTTATTCTCCTCGGATCATTTCTATTTTTAGGGCAGTACATCTTAACCGCATTATCCATACACGCCTACTCATTACGCTTGGGTGGTGGAGTTATTTTACTACTCCTTGGAATCAATTTAACGCTCAGCTCAAAGTCTGAAGGCGACCGTGAAAGTGTTAACCAAAACTATGATCAAAATCGAATAAAGTCTCTCGGTGTCAGCCCATTAGGTTTACCAATGGTAGTTGGTCCTGCAAGTATGGTTTTGGTGATTGTTTACGGGGAGGATGCTCCTGGGCTTGTCGGTAAATTACCAATTTTAGTAATTTTAGCAGTAATCGCTACCATTATTACCATTACATTTATTCTATCTAGCTATATTGCGCGCGCAATTGGTGATGTTGGTGTAGTAATTATTACCAAAATAATGGGCTTGGTCGTAACTGCAATCGCTTTTGAAATGATTATTGCAGGAATGCAAACCGTAGTTCCGATTTTAATGGGTAAATAGCACCTATATCTTAATAGCTGATTGCTTTAATTGGTTTTTGCTATAAATTTATAAGGTCGCCGATGAAAAAATTATTGTGTTTATTCTTGCTAGCTAGTAGTACTGACGTGTTTGCAGCTGCTAGTGAATCAGCTATTGAAAATACCAATGCCAAATTTATCTCTCTCCAAAACTATATCCAAAATCCATATGCTGCCTTAGTTAGTGGCGGTGGAACTAAACCTTTCAATGAAAGCCAAACGGCTGATCAAAATTTTACTGAAAAATTATTTGCAGATGGAACTTGGAATATTCAGGTTGGAGCTTCTACGCAATATACTGGTTCTGGTGCTGGCTATCCCAATTATAGCTATGGAGCAAATTTATTTGGACAAACCGGTAGTGTTGCGGGGTTTTCTCTAGGAGGGCTATTTACAGCAATGAATCCTCTTTTTGCCACGCAAATGAACGGCTATAATACCAGTGCATCACCATTTTTGCCATCTAATGAACAAGTTACGTTATCTGAAGCCTATCTAGAATATCAACATAGTAACGTCATCCAAATTGATGCTGGCTATATCGGTATTAATAACAGTCCATGGTTATCAGAAAATTACTACAATAACGTGATGGCACCAGGAACAACCTATCAGGGGATATTAGTTAATGTTTATCTTGGTAGTGGTTGGTTGTTAACTGGTTTGACATTTAACGGTGCACAGATTGTCAGCGAAACAGGATTCACGCCATATACCTTTTATAATAAAGGCTACGACTATTTTGGGGGAACAATCGCAAATAACAATCCATCCGTTACATCTTCTGGAACTTCGGCATTAGGTGCTAGTTACGCAGCTTGGGATAATCAATATAATTTACGTCTGTGGGGCTACCAATTTAATAATTATGGGACATTGCTGTACGCTGATAATAATATTAAATTTCAACCAACAAAGTCTCTCTCTTTTAGTCTTGCGGCGCAAGCAGGGACAGATAATCAGTTAAATAATACTAATAACGCACTAACTAATGATAATCTTGGGCAAATTTCAAGTAATTTCATCGGTGTTCAGGGAGTAATTAGTTATGATTGGTTTGGTTTAAATCTTGGATATAATAATGTATGGGGTCCTAGTTCAGCTTATGGCGGTGGTGCGATTGTAACGCCTTATACCTATGGATTTGCCACTGATCCACTATATACAACTCCATATATGTCGGGCTTGGCTGACCTTGGTACAGCGGGGACTGCCTATAAAATAAATCCTACCTTGACATTTATTAATGGTAATCTGTCGCTAGCTCCAGCGTATACCATTTTTAATACCGCACTAGTAGAATGGAATGGCACACAAGAGTATGATTTTGTTGCCAGCTATAACGTCCCTCAAGTAAAAGGGTTGACTCTATTTGGTGTCTACGCATACCAGCAAGTGCCTGATGTTAATAGCAACGGCAGTACTTATATAACACAGCTATACGTAAGTTATTTGTACTAGTAAATATCTAAGCTGATTATGTCTTGCTTGGCAGTGGTATAATTCTGTTACGGTCTTTTATCTGTTGGCTAAGATAGTTTATCATCTATCTGTAAATAATACAAATTTTATTAAAGGGAATCAGATGAGTGATGTGAATGTAAATTTAATTAATGAAGTCAATTTGTTGGAGTCTGAAATTTGGGATCTAGCGCATAAAATTTGGGAGCTAAGCGAGCTAAGCCTTGAAGAAAAAGAAAGCTCTGCTCTTGAAGCAAAATATCTAGCAGATAATGGTTTTATTATTAGTGATCATGGTATCGGTGGGCTTGATTTTGCATGGATTGCAACTTGGGGAAGTGGTAAGCCTGTGATTGGAATTACAGTTGAATTTGATGCTTTGCCTGGCTTGGGCAATGAAATATCGACGGTGAAAATGCCAAGAAAAGATGGTAACCTCAATGGACATGGCTGCGGACATAACCTGATTGGTAATGGTGCAATTTGCGCCGCTGTTGCGCTAAAAAATTATCTAGAAAAGAATAATATTAATGCAACGCTCAAAGTTTTCGGCTGTCCTGCGGAAGAGTTAATCACAGGTAAAAATTATATGGCTCGAGCGGGTGCTTTTGATGGGCTGGATGCCTGTTTACATTGGCATCCATTGAATAAAACTACTTCATTTAATCTAAAAACACCTGCACTAAGTTCGCTAAAAGTTGAGTTTTTTGGTAAAACTAGCCATTCTGGGCTTTCTCCATGGGCTGGACGTAGTGCGGCACACGCTGCAGAACTCTTTGTTCATGGTGTAAATGCGATGCGTGAACATCTTATTCCAGAAGCTCGCGTTCATTATCTGATTGAAAAAGCAGGAAATGCCTCAAACGTAGTTTCAGATTATTCCCACATAAATATTACTTATCGTGGAATAAATGCAGAAAATGTTATGAAGCAAGTAGCTTGGATCAATGATATTGCTAAAGGTGCCGCATTAATGACCCAAACTAAAGAGAAAGTTACTGATTTGGCTGGGTGTTATGATATTCTGCCAAATCAAGCAATGGCAGATCGAATTATGCAATATCTAAACAAATTAGGTGCGCCAAAATGGACAGATGAGGAACAAGCGTTTGCCAAACAAATGCAAAAATCGGAAGGCTATGATGAAATTGGGCTGTCAAGCGTGATTACACCTGACCCGAAAGGGATTTCGATAGGAGGTGCGTCTGATGTTGGAGATATCAGCTACATTGCACCAACCATGGGTCTTGCCGTTGCCTGTTGGCCATTGGGTTTTGCTCCGCATACTTGGGCAGCAACGGCATGTAATGGTATGAGTATTGGTCAAAAAGGCATGATGCGTGCTGCCGAAATACTTGCTTTAACTGGATTAGATTTGATCACTGATGTTGAATTTTTAGCTGCTGCTAAGAGCGAGTTTCTTGAGCGCACTGGCGGTAAACCTTATCAATCACTATGCCAATCAGATGTTCCACCATTGGCTGCTGAACACCTCCATCATATTGACACTCATGATGCAATTCATCATTTATAAAAACATGCTTTTTACTCTTCAATAGAAATATGAAACCCCAAAACCAGTAAAAGATGATTTTGGGGTTTTATATTTAGTCTGAGCAGATTGTAAGCAAGATTATGACGCAATTAATCCCTTATAAATCGTCGAAACTCCAGTAATTATAAACTGAACACCAATCGCAAGAGTAAATAAACCCATAACTTTAATCAGTACACTCATACCGATATCACCTAATACTTTAACTAAATTATTGGCAAAATAAAAGCAAATAAAAACAATAACTGTAATAGTCAGAATTGCCACAAATAACTCTGGCATAGTATGGCTTCTTCTTGCCATTTCTGTAAAGAGCGTTATGGTAGAAATAGTTCCCGCACCTGCAGTTAATGGCAAGGCAATCGGAACAATTGCTGCAGAAACATACCTTGAGTATTCAATATTTGAATCTTTTATCTGTTTACCACTAACGTCATTGGAGCTTTTGGCATTTAACATACTAGTACCAGTACCACATAAAAGAACCCCACCAGCAATTTGGAATGCACTGATTGATATCCCAAAAAACTCTAACAACAGAGTACCAAAAAACATTGAGATTACCATGATTACAAATGCGCTGAAACTACTTACAACAACCAATCGACGGATAGTAATCTTGTCAAGCCCTGAAGTTAATGCGATAAATGGCGCCAATGCAGAGATATTATTTGCCACCGCAATTAACCCTAACAAATAATGTTGGTATGAATTCTCGAACATCATGATTTCCTAGGAAATTATTAAATAAAAACACCGAATAAGGCTTGGCTAAATTCGGTGTCACTTTCGATTGAAAATATAGTATAACAAAATCAGGCGTGATACTCTTCGCTAAGATATTCACGCATTTTCTGTAATGCCTTAACTTCAATCTGACGAATTCGCTCAGCAGAAACACCAAACTCATCTGCTAAGTCGTGTAGCGTCAATTGATTTTCGCTATCAGCCAACCATCTAGTACGAACAATACGCTGTGAACGTTCATCTAATTGTTCTAATGCATACTCTAGACCGACAGTCTGAATATGATCTTGTTTTTTGCGTTCAATCATTAATTCTGGCGTGTGCTCATAATCGGTTAACCAATCAATTGGTGCTGATTCATCACTGCTATCATTAATCAATGAAACATCTGCACCTGTAAGGCGCATATTCATATCAATAACATCTTTTTTGGATACATCTAATGTATCTGCAATTTGTGATGCCTCACGATCAGAAAGATTGCCTGTATCCTCACGTTGTGAACGTAAATTAAAAAATAATTTTCTTTGGGCTTTGGTCGTAACTGTTCTGACAATCCGCCAGTTTTTAATTACAAATTCATTAATCTCGGCTTTAATCCAGTGCATTGCAAATGTAACCAAGCGCACTTTTCGACGTTCATCAAAGCGTTTCACAGCTTTCATTAAGCCAATAGTACCTTCTTGCACAATATCCGCCAGCGGTAAGCCATAACCTAAATAATTACGCGATATTGATACTACTAAACGCAGATGTGATAATACTAAACTTCGTGCCGCATCAACATTTTCATCTTCACGCCATTGCTTTGCGTATTCGTATTCTTCTTTTTCCGTCAATAACGGCAGGCTATTTACATAGTTTATATAAGCATCCATGCTACCATTAGAAACTACTGGTAAATTGGCAAAAGCTAAACTTGTCATAGATACGCCTCCTTGTCTATAATTCAGCTTGCGATTATAACAAACCATACTGATTAAGTCAAGTTATATTAGCATAATCTTAAATACAACTCAGAAAAAAACCTCTGCTAAAAAACAGAGGCTTTTATTACTAAATTGATTAAGCACCATTTCGGTCAAGAAGGTGTAACTTCTCTTTAACCTTAGCCCACTCTTCAGCATCAGCCGGAGCTGGCTTTTTAGCGGTTATAGGCTTCCAGTTTGGATGTTTGGATAACTCTGCATTAAGTGCAATAAAATGCTCTTGATCTGCAGGGACTTCGTCTTCTGGAAAAATAGCATCCACGGGGCACTCAGCTACACATAACGTGCAGTCGATACACTCCTCAGGATCAATTACCAAAAAATTAGGTCCTTCACGAAAACAATCCACAGGACAAACATCAACACAATCCGAATGCTTACAATTAATGCATGATTCAGTAATTACATAAGCCATTGATTAGAGCTCCTTATTTTCTTTCCACTGCAATGGCAACACCCATTCCACCACCGATACAAAGCGTCGCTAAACCTTTTTTAGCATCACGACGTTTCATTTCGTGCAATAAATCAACAAAAATACGGCAACCTGAAGCACCAAGAGGATGCCCAATAGCAATTGCACCACCGTTAACATTCACTTTGCTAGTATCCCAGCCTAATTCTTTATTTACACCAAGAGCTTGCGCAGCAAATGCTTCATTAGCTTCAACTAAATCTAAATCTTGATGTGTCCATCCTGCTTTAGCCAAAACTTGTTTAGTTGCATATACTGGACCTAAACCCATGATTTCTGGAGCCAAACCAGCTGAAGAACCAGCAGCAATATAAGCCAATGGAGTTAAGCCTAATTCTTTAGCCTTAGCTTCGCTCATTAACATAACCGCAGCTGCACCATCATTAAGACCAGATGCATTACCTGCAGTTACTGTACCATTTTCTTTCTTAAAGGCAGGCTTTAATTTCGCTAATGATTCCACGGTTACACCATGCTTAATAAATTCATCTTTAGCAAATACTACTGGATCACCCTTACGCTGCGGAATTGTAACTGGCACGATCTGTTCATCAAACTTACCAGCTTTTTGCGCTGCTTCAGCTTTATTTTGTGACGCTGCGGCAAACTCATCTTGTTCAGCTTTAGTAATGCCTAATTTTTCCGCGATATTTTCTGCTGTAACACCCATATGGATCTTGTTATACACATCAGTTAGGGCATCAGCAACCATTGAATCAACCAAAGCAGCATTACCCATTTTGAAGCCATCACGCATTCCAGCTACAAAATGTGGTGCCAAAGACATATTCTCTTGCCCTCCAGCAATTACAATCTCAGCATCGCCAGCAATAATCGCTTGCGCACCTAAATGCACCGCTTTTAAACCTGAGCCGCATACTTGGTTAATTGTCATGGCTGGAACTTCTTTAGGCAATCCACTTTTAATTACCGCTTGACGAGCGGGGTTCTGTCCAGCACCAGCTTGTAAAACTTGTCCCAAAATAACTTCAGAAATTTGTTCTGGTTTAACACCAGTTTCTTCTAATAAGGCTTTAATCACTGTTGCACCAAGCTCTGATGCAGGAACTTTAGCCAAGGTACCATTAAAGTTACCTACTGCAGTTCTTTTTGCTGCTACTACAACTACTTTTGTCATATTCCATCCCTTTTAAAAGTTAAAAAATTCT
>SSGY01000159.1 GCA_008017145.1 Neisseriales bacterium | reverse complement strand
GTTCGGTCATCATCAGGAATTACAAAAATATGCTAAGATAAAGATTGATTACGATGATGATTTATTTGAAAACTTTACGACAGTGATTAACACTATCCTTGGAAAGTGATAAAATAACTCCTAATGACAATTTATGATGAAAGAAAATTATGTTAGATACTAATTTATTACGTAATGATTTGGATGCCGTAACGGCTAAATTAGCAGTGAAAAACTTTGCGTTTGACAAAGAATTCTTTTTTTCACTGGAAGATAAACGTAAGAAATTACAGATGAATATGGAAGAGCTACAGGCTAAGCGTAATTCTAGTTCAAAACAAATTGGAGTTTTAAAATCCAAAGGTGAGGATACTGCTGCGATTATGGCTGAAGTTGCTGGCCTTGGTGAAGAGTTGAAGCAGGTAGAAAGTGAATTTAACGAAGTAGCGTTGCAATTAAATAATTATCTGGCAACTGTACCAAATATTCCGGATAGCTCTGTTCCTGCTGGGCGTGATGAAAGTGCCAATGTTGAGGTGCGTAGAGTTGGTGTGCCACGCGATTTTGATTTTCAGGTAAAAGATCATGTTGACTTAGGTTTAGCGCTAGATCGCGGAATTGATTTTGAAGCTGGGGCAAAAGTTGCAGGTAGTCGTTTTGCGTTTTTAAAAGGTAAAATTGCCAAACTTCATCGTGCACTAGCTCAGTTTATGTTAAATACTCATACTGAAGAGCATGGTTATACAGAGGTTTATTCACCATATATGGCAAATGCTAAATCTTTGTATGGTACTGGGCAATTACCTAAGTTTGAAGAGGATTTATTTAAAACTAAGCGAGATCAGGATGATATGTATTTGATTCCAACCTCTGAAGTATCGGTGACTAATCTAGCCGCAGATGAACTTTTTAGAGAAGATGAGCTGCCATTTAAATATGCCTGTCATTCACCATGTTTTAGAAGTGAAGCTGGTAGTTATGGGCGTGATACTCGTGGCTTGATTCGCATGCATCAATTTGATAAAGTAGAGATGGTAAATATTGCTCATCCAGATAAATCATTTGAAGCATTAGATACAATGGTGCAATGTGCGGAAAATATTCTAAAAGCGCTCAAATTACCATATCGTGTGATTACTCTGTGCGGTGGAGACATGGGATTTGGTGCGGCTAAAACTTATGATCTGGAAGTATGGGTGCCATCACAAAATACCTATCGTGAAATATCATCTTGCTCAAATATGACTGATTTTCAGGCTCGCAGAATGCAAGCACGTTTTAAAGATGCTAATGGTAAAAATCGTTTAGTACATACGTTGAATGGTTCTGGTTTGGCGGTAGGGCGCGCATTGGTAGCAGTGCTTGAAAACTATCAAAATGCTGATGGTTCGATTACTGTGCCGGAAGTTTTACGTCCATACATGGGCTGTGATGTTATTACTGCGTGAGTGTAATTGAATACTGACGACGTAAAAAAGGTAGCTATATTAAACTTAAATTTAAGGAATGGTAATGAAAAAAATAATTTTATTAAGTAGTTTGTGCCTAAGTACGGCTGTATTTGCTGCGGCAACGGTAAACAATGGTGAGAGTGCTAATCAGTGCATGCAGTATAAGCAACAAATGATGAAAAATCATCAAGCAATTGATGCTGCGTATCATAAAAATGATGCCTGCACCATGGGTAAATTAATGATCCAGAATCGCCAGATGTTTGAAAGTCATCCTGAGTGTTTCCCGCGCATGGCTAAAATGAAGGGAACACCTACAGCACAACAGTCAGCACCAGCTAAATAATTAAGCTTAGCAGCTGATTTACTTGGACACTATAAAATTCCTCGCTCTAGGGCGGGGATGTTTTGCTAAGAGTATAATATGAAGAAAAGTATTTTATTACTTGTATTTGTTTTGTTTGTACTTGGTGGTGGCTATTTTTATTTTAACCACAACAAAGCTAATACTGAGTCACATGAATACAGCGAAGCTATTAGCCAATCAGAATCAACTAATTCACATCTTGAGAGTTCTGCACCTGTAGTAAGTTTATCAGATATGTTAGCATCTGGAATTAAAACTTTGCGAGGCGTCTTGCGGAGTCAAAAGATTGCCGAGAGTGCAAGTATTGAAAATTATACATTGATTTTAGATGGTAAGCCTTTAAAAGTAAAATCAGTTTCTGAAATCGAATTAAGCAAAGCTTTTTTAGTTGAGAGTAATCAGGTTTTACTGGTGGCTTTTGATCAAGGTGGTAATCAATGTAGCCGTCAATATCAAGTAGTTACGATTAGTGAAAGTGCAACTAAGGTTAGCAAAGTTTTTGGTAGTTGTTTACCATTAAGTTCCGCAATTGAAAGTGGTTCGCAGATTACGTTTAGTATGCCACAGAATAATCCATACTTAGGTGATGATGTGTTGGTGAACTATGTCTATAAAAACGGTGAAATTCATCAAGAAACTAAGCCACAAGAATTGAAACAGAAGTACGTGGGACTCACCGCTAGCAAAATTTTACAAATTGCCGCTAGTGATGGTTGCTATGTTGATGGTGTGATGTTAGATGATAATTCATGCGGTGGTGGGCGTAAGTATTGTGTAATGTTTAAAAATTTACCTAAATCTAAAAAAAATGCAGATTATAAATTTTTGAAATCATTTTGTAATTAAACTCATAGTGAGAAATATCATGGCATTAACCGAAGAAATTATCTATAGTTTTCCAACTTTTGCATTAAAGGTTGACTTGGATGCAACTAATATCTATCATGCTGAATTTATGCCGCCAGCTATAGATGCCGTTTCTCAATCAATCAGTCGCTCGCCTCTGGCAACTGAAGTTATCCGACAGCTTGATGAGTATTGTGATAATCCCAAGTTTAAGTTTGACTTACCATTTAGCTATAATGGCACACTTCACCAACTTAAAGTTTGGCAAATAATGCAGCAGATTGAAGCTGGTAGTACTTTAACCTATGGTGAAGTTGCTAAACAACTACTTTCTGCACCACGTGCGGTAGGTGGTGCTTGTGGTGCAAATCCATTACCAGTATTTATTCCTTGTCATCGAATAATTGCCGCAAATTCTAAATTAGGTGGTTTTAACTCTGGGAATATCTTTTTTAACCTTGGAATTAAGAAATGGTTGCTTAATCACGAAGGTATTCAAATATAAATATCTATTAACTTGAAAATAAAACTTGAATTTCATTAGTTAGTCCTTACATTCGTTTTAAGAATTAACTTTTATTACTATTAAGGTTCTACACATATGTCCAAACGTGATTATTATGAAGTCTTGGGTGTTGCTAAGGGCGCATCAGACGATGAAATAAAAAAAGCTTATCGTAAACTGGCAATGAAGTTTCATCCGGATCGGGTTTCGACATTACCTGATGCCGAGAAGAAAAAAGCGGAAGATAAATTTAAAGAGCTGCAAGAAGCATATGCGGTGTTGTCTGATGCTGAAAAAAAACAAATGTACGATCAATTCGGACATGCTGGTGTTGGCGGTAATTCTGCAAGTGGTGGCTTCGGCGGTGGCGGTGCTGCTGGTTTTGAAGATATTTTTGATGTATTCGGTGAAATGTTTGGCGGTGGAAGACGTGGTGGGTCGCAACGTCACAACGCAGCCATGCGTGGTAATGATTTAGAGTACAATATTCAGATTAGCTTGGAAGAGTCTGCATTTGGTTGTGAGAAAGAAATTAAGTTCCCTCGCACGGAAAAATGTACAACTTGTGATGGTAAGGGATCTAAAAATCCTGAAGATGTGCATACTTGTAATACCTGTAAAGGTGCTGGACAAGTACGCTTTGCACAAGGCTTTTTCTCTGTTCAACAGCCATGCCCAGAGTGTCACGGTCGCGGTAAGACAATAAAAAATCCTTGTGGTAATTGTCGTGGTAGTGGCTTGGTTAAAGAAAACCGTCAAGTAAAAGTTACAATCCCTGCTGGAATTGATAATGGAAGCACTTTGCGCCTGACTGGTGAAGGTGAGGCAGGGCTAAATGGCGGACCAAATGGAGATTTGTATGTCCATGTAGCAGTTAAGCAACACAAAGTATTTACTCGTCAAGGTAAGGATTTGCATTGTGAAGTGCCAATTAGTTTTGTAACTGCGGCTTTGGGTGGTGAAGTAGATGTTCCTACAATTGATAGTAAAACCGTCAAATTAAAGATTCCGGAAGGAACTCAGACTAATCAAGTGTTGCGTATTCGTGAAAAAGGTGTTAAATCACTGCGTGGTGTTACTTCAGGCGATTTATATTGTCACATATATGTCGAAACTCCAGTTAAATTGACTGAAGCACAGAAAGATTTAATTCGTCAGTTTGGCGAAGCTAGTGGTGGTCAAAATTCTGCACATCATCCTAAAACTAAATCCTTCTTTGATAAAATGAAAGATTTTTTTGCTGGTGAATGATAATTGACTCTTTTAGTCAAGCACTCTATGTTAAAATCCTACAAATTATTTGTAGGATTTTTATTATTATGAAAACAAGCAAAACAGCTAATAGTCTCAATTTTATTGCACTTTATTTTCTTTTCTTTGGTTGGGGTTTTGTCACCTGTCTTAATGATCTACTGACGCCAATTTTTAAGGGCTTGTTTTCAATCTCACATTTTCAGGCCAATTTAGTTGCTTTTGCTTTCTTTACTGCTTACTTTATCGGTTCTTTAATTTATGTCTTAGCCGCAAAATTTGGGATTAACTACTTTGAACGTTTGGGGTATAAAGGGCTTATTCTGTTGGGGTTAGCATTGTCAACCATTGGTTGCTTGATTTTTATCCCTGCTGCAGCTTATAAAAACTATGGTCTGTTTTTGAGTGGTTTATTTACAATCGGATTTGGTTTTACGTTTCTACAGATTTCGGCTAATCCTTTAGTCTTAATCACTGGTAATCCTGAAACTGGAGCCAGTCGCCTTAATCTTGCGGCGGGGTTTAACTCACTGGCTACTGCAATTGCACCTTTAATTGGTGTTTATGTATTTTATGAACTTTTGCAAGTCAAAGAAAATTCTGGAAATTTAAAATATCCATACATAATTTTGGCTGGGTTTTTTATGCTGTTAGCCTTCATTATTTGGAAATTCTTGCATACAAAAGAAGAGTACTCTGCATCACATGAAACTGGTGGCAAATTATTTGCATTAAATCATCTTAATTTAGTCTTTGCTATGGGTGCTATATTTTTCTATGTTGGTTCCGAAGTGACTATTGGAACTAATTTAGTAGCATTTTTAAAAGATCCACATACAATCGGATTAGAGGAATCATCTGCGGGTAAATTATTAGCTTTTTACTGGGGTGGTGCAATGATTGGTCGCTTTCTTGGTTCAATTGCACTTGGTAAACTAAATATTTCAAGTAAGTTTTTATTAATGATTTTAACAAGTGCGGCATTAACGCTTTTCATGGTTTATTCAGTAGGCAATGTAGAGTCAGAATTAAGTTATTATGTAATCTTCCAAGCATTGGCAATTTTGCTCTTGCTCTCTTGCAAATCTAGCCCTCGTTTAAACTTGATTATGTTCTCTGTTGTAAATATTGCTAATTTAATTGCTGCAATTTTACTGCATAATACGATGTTCGCTGCATGGTCAATTTTGTCAATTGGGATTTTTAACTCTGTAATGTGGCCAAATATTTTTGATCTAGGTTTGGCTAATTTGGGTAAATTTAAAGAGCAGGGTGCATCGTTATTAGTGATGATGATTCTAGGTGGTGCGTTGTTACCATTGATTCAGGGAAGAATTGCTGATGTGGCTAATGTAGTTGATTCTTATTGGGTGCCAGTTGTAGGATATGCATATATCTTATGTTATGCACTATTTTATTCAAAACGTCAAGTTAAGTGGATTAAATAGTTTATCTGTTTGTTATACTAAAGGAGTAGATTGCAATGATTGTTACTACTACTAACGATGTTGCAGGAAAAGAAATTGTTCAAGTGCTTGGAGTTGTTCACGGTATAATCGTGCGCACTCCAACTATTACGCAAGGTTTTTTTGGCAATATAAAGAATATTTTTGGTGGGCATAATCAGGCTTTTACGGATATGTGCGAGCAAACTCGTAATGCGGCTTATCAAAATATGATTCAGCAAGCTCAAATGCTTGGCGCTAATGGAATCGTTGCAATGCGTTATGATTCAGATAGTGTCGGCGGGGATAGAACGCGGGCTAACGAAGTCTTTTGCTATGGTACGGCAGTAGTTCTTCGTTAGCAAGCAAGTGTTTTTAAATTAAATCAGTGTAGCCAATAATTCGTTGGTTACCTGATCCACGCTCTTAGTACCATCAACTTTTATGAACTTAACCTTTTTGTCCGCAGCATAGTAACTACTTAAAACAGCAGTTTGTGCGTGATACACTTCGAGGCGTTTTTTAATTGTTTCTTCTTTATCATCGTCTCTTTGGATTAAATCTTCGCCAGTTACATCATCTTTACCGCTAATTTTGGGTTGATTAAATTCAACATGATAAGTTCTGCCACTTGACAGATGAACCCTACGACCTGAAAGTCTTGAAATAATTGCTTCGTCTGGAACATTTATTTCTATTACATAATCAATCGTTACCCCTGCAGACTTTAATGCTTCTGCCTGAGCATTGGTGCGAGGAAATCCATCAAAAAGATAGCCGTTTTTACAATCTGGTTCTAATATACGTTCTTTTACTAGACCAATAACGATTTCATCAGATACTAGTTGCCCTTTATCCATTATTTCTTTTGCTTTTAAGCCCAATTCAGAGCCGGATTTTATTGCATTTCGCAACATATCTCCAGTCGATATTTGTGGGATATTAAATTTTTCGGTAATGAATTTTGCTTGCGTTCCTTTACCTGCGCCAGGAGCTCCAAGAAGAATAATACTAATCATAATCGTTGTCCTTATTGACTTTTAAAGTAGAGTACCTGATTATACCAGAGTGGATTTGGTTTAATTTGTTAACTTTAATTTCGAGTAATTATATTTTTTATTACTGACAATACCCATCATGACTACTGGATAATTTGATAAAATATTAGCTCTGTGGTAGTCTCACATTTTTTAGGGAAAAAATAATGAAAAGTAAGTTAATTTTATCAGCATTGCTTTCTTCTGTTTTATTAGGCACTGCATTTGCCGATTGTACCTTTACGTTTATAAATAAATCATCTTCTCCTGTAACGGTACAAGGATATTTTCTT
The DNA here is from genome assembly GCA_008017145.1 of Neisseriales bacterium. Next base: position 3,660 of record SSGY01000159.1, on the reverse strand, counting down.
GAAGCTGGTGATGCTGTTTCCGATGAGGCTTGGGTAACAGTTGACCCAACGCGACAAATTAGTCAGGTACGAAGTGGTAAAAAATGTAATGCTATTTACAAACACACTGGGCAAGTTGCCACCCGCATTGATTTGAAGGATAATTCAGGTTACTGGATTGGAGATAAAGGATTCTTATTTGCTGCAGATCGCTCTTATTCGCATTATTCTGGGGATCGTGCTAAGTCAGATAGTGGTAAAGACATTACCTTGTCAAACGGAATTAAAATTAGCGCCAAGGAATTTAAAGTTTATATTTGTGATGGTAATGTAGATAGTGATGACTGTCATTAAACCTTAATTAATATCGATATAAATAGGGCTGGACTTATGTTGTTCAGCCCTATTTATTTTTGTTTTCAAATATACTCCTCGTCTTTGAATTTTGTTTTTATTTGATTGTTTTGATGTTGGGTCGTGGGTTTAACTTTTGAAGGTATGCGTTAAACCATGAAAAATTTATGGTTTTTGTGGTATAATATATACTATTAAACTAGATCAGAAGAGGAGCTCATATGTGTGTAACATGCGGTTGTGGCAGCGATAATAATCATTCCCACGAACACCAACATTCTCATCATCATAATAGTGATCATCATCACGAACATACTCACGTAATTAATCTTGAAGCTGAAATTTTAGCGGAAAATAATCAATTCGCAGCGCAAAATCGTGCTTTCTTTAAAAATAAGAAATCATTGGCGCTAAATTTTGTTTCAAGCCCAGGCTCGGGTAAAACTACACTCCTAGAAGAAACGATTAAACGGCTAAGTGGGCAACATCCCATTTATGTGGTTGAAGGCGATCAACACACCGAACTAGATGCCAACCGGATTCGTAGTGCTGGAGCGGAAGCTTATCAGATTCAGACAGGTAAAGCTTGTCATTTGGATGGACATATGGTTGGACACGCCTTGGAACATTTAAATATTGTTGATGATAGTTTTGTTTTTATTGAAAACGTCGGTAATTTAATTTGCCCAGCGTTATTCGATTTAGGTGAACAAGCAAAGGTAGTGCTGATTTCAATAACTGAAGGTGAAGATAAGCCACTTAAATACCCAGACATGTTCTTTGGCGCTGATCTAGTGCTTATTACTAAGTTAGATTTGCTACCATATTTAAAATTTGATCTCGAAGCTTGCGAGGCAAATATTCGCAAGATTAATCCACGTGGTAAGATTCTTCAACTTTCTTCAACGACGGGAGCAGGTTTTGATGAATGGATTAAATGGTTGCACGCAGCAAAAAATTATTTGAGCTAAGATTTGGTCATGCAAATTACTGCTTGTAAGCTGCTAATCAATGGAATTGTTCAGGGGGTTGGCTTTCGACCAACTGTATATAAGGTTGCCACGGCATTAAACTTATCTGGTTGGGTAAGAAATACCTCATTCGGTGTTGAAGTGATTTTAGCTACTGAAGATAGTACTGACTTTATTCAACAATTAGAGTTATCATTGCCCGCATTAGCAAGCCTAGATTCAGTTGATTGTACTAAGATAACTCTTGATGAGAAACCGCATGATTTTCAAATTTTAGCCAGTATTGCTGGAAGTGTCAACGATACGGTTATGCCGCCTGATAGTTATGTTTGTCAAGATTGTTTAGCGGAGATTTTTGATCCCAAGAGTAAATATTATCTCTATCCATTTACTAATTGTACCAATTGTGGTCCACGCTATACTGTGATTAAGGGTTTACCTTATGATCGAAATCTAACTGCCTTAGCTGATTTTCCCTTATGTGAAAGCTGTAATGCAGAATATCGCGATCCACAAAATCGCCGTTATCATGCTCAGGCAACCGCTTGTCCAAAATGTGGACCGAGCTTGGAATTAGATTTAGCTAAAGTTGCAGAATATATCCATGCAGGCAAGATAGTTGCACTAAAAGGTGTTGGTGGTTATGTGCTTTTGGCTGATGCAAATAATGCTGCCACAGTTAGATTATTACGTGAACGTAAAGGAAGAGCGGAGAAGCCTTTTGCGGTAATGGCGCTTAATACTAACTCTATTCAGCATCATTTTGCACATGTTTCGCCTCATGAAGCTGGTGTACTTGAGTCTCCAGCTGCGCCAATTGTTATTTTAGCTCGGAAGCGTAGTACGCATATTGCGGCAGAGGTTGCGCCTAAATTAAATACTTTAGGCATGATGCTGCCAAATAGCCCTTTATATTATATCCTATTTTATCATTTACTTGGTGCTCCTGCAGGTGCTGAATGGTTGCAACAACACACCGCATTAGCTTTAATTGTTACTAGTGCTAATTTCTCGGGTGGTGCAATTATCAGTGATAATGATGAGGCACGCCAGCAGTTGACTCAGATTGCGGATTATGTGGTGAGCGCTGATCGTGATATCATCATGAAGAGCGATGATTCGGTGATTTCTTGTGTAGGGCAACATAATGTAATCTTACGTCGTGCGCGCGGAATTGCGCCCAAACCATTTTATTTTCCGTACCAGTTGCCTCAGGTGTTGGCTTTGGGTGCACATTTAAAAAATACACTGACATTTACCCGAGATAATAAAGCGTTTACCTCACAATATCTGGGAGATATGGGATCAGAGCACACTATTCGTTATTTCAAACAAGTTTTGGCACATTATTACAATGTATTCAATTTTAAACCTGAACTGATAATAACTGATTTACACCCAGATTTTTACGTGCGCAATTTTGCTCATGAACTTGATTTGCCAGAGTTACAATTACAACATCATTTTGCACACTTGGCTTCAGTAATTGCCAATGCAGAAAGTTGTGGCAAAAAAATTGCCAATAAAGTATTAGGCTGTATTTTAGATGGCTATGGCTATGGTTTAGATGGTACATCTTGGGGTGGTGAATTAATTCAGTTTAATAGTCAAGATTTACGCTTTGAATTAATTTCTCAGCTAACACCGCTACAGGTTCCTGGTGGTGATATTGCAGAGAATGAACCATGGCGTATTGCGCTGGTGCTTTGTGTTGAAAATAATTTGGCGATACCTGAGCATTTATTAGTTCATCCACAAGCTATGCAAGTGATTGAGTTATGCAAACGTCAACAATTTGGCACTTCAACTAGTCTTGGGCGTAAATTTTCGGCAGTTGCTGCCTTGCTTAATATCGTGACTGAGAGTAAATATGAAGCTCATGCTGCGATGGTAATGGAAAGTATTGTTCACGGACTTGAGGTGGATTTTGATTATGCAAGACTTAACTTAGCGGGCGTACCAGATTTCAACCTGTTGATTAAACAAATTTACCAAATTGGGATTATTGAAAAAAATATTCAGCGGGCAGTAAATTTGTTTTACGGTAATTTAGCGGTTTTAATTGAGAAATGGATACTCTTTCATTGTTCCACCCGTGGTATTTCACAAGTTGCCATCTCTGGTGGATGCTGGCAAAGTCGCTATTTATTATCAACTCTGAGTGATAAATTTAAACGTCTAGGTATTGAATTGTTGATACCATATCAATTACCATTCAATGACGAATGTATTAGTTTTGGGCAAGCGTGGTATGGCGCGCAAGCTCTGCAGAAGGGAATATTATGTGTTTAGCAGTACCTACGCAGATTATTAAATTATTGGATAATCAAATGGCTCTGACATCATTGTCTGGAGT
>SSGY01000112.1 GCA_008017145.1 Neisseriales bacterium | reverse complement strand
TTACGCCAATTGGTCAGACTTTCACTAGTTAAACCTATTTCATGCTCAAAATACTTATTGCCACAAAAATATTGAAAGTAAGGATTCTCGATAAACTTAGCGCAGACTTCTTCATCTGATAAATCATTCATTTGTTTGAGGAGAAGTAAGCCTACTACCATTCTGCTCGGTAATGCGGTTCGTCCATTATCTTTACAAAACTTTTCACTACACAATTCATCAATTTTAGCCCAGTTAAATTTATCTGCTAATTGAACCAAACTATGCTTCATATCCAACAAATGGATTAATTGAATCTTTAATAATTCTGGTTGGAATTTATCTTCTATTTTACGTGGTTTCATGCTTTTTTGCTCACTGATATTGCAAGGTTTAAAGCATTATTTTACCATTTCTTGCAATATTTAGCTTATGAAAATAGCATATTATTAAATTAAATCAGATTGATAGATGATTTTTAGCATCAACGAATTAGCCATCAAGGGTATTTTAGCCCATCCCCCGAAATTGGCTGGTTGGTTATAAACTCAACGCTTAAATTCGACATTAATATCCACTAATTACTTTGATTTTTGATGCGTAAATGATAATAGCTGAATAAGTTAATACAAATGAAAAGTGCTAAAACTATAGGTATTACAAAAATATGGTGAGCATTGCTCAATTTATCAGCTAAGAAAATACTGATTCCACTGGATAGAAATCCACTCCAAATTAAACTAAATTCTGTGCCTATAATTAAAAAAATTAAACTTGTAGTTAAACTCATTATCTCGTAGTGAATTAATTTATTAGTGGTTGCCTGTATAGAGTTATAAAACAAAGCGATAACTAACACAGATAAGAAAATCATGTGCTTATAGTATAAATTATAACTTACAAATATAATTGCTAATATAAAAGCTATTAACATCCCAATAAATAGCTTTTTTATGTCTATATTTGAAAGAAATCGAGCTATAACCAAATTAGCAATCAGTGATACAATACTCGCTACTAAAATCATTGAACTAATCTTATCTGGTGGTATATTTAGAGTACTTTGTAATAAAATAGGTAAAATAAAGTACCATTCAACTAAGAATGCACCAATCAATATTCCTATTCCAGCTCGCGCCAATACATGGTGAAAGTGAAAAGTTAAATTTAACCATATTTCTGTAGCGGTGCCACTAGAAACACATTTTTTATAGCGAGATAGACATACCTCTATAATTGCCGTGATTATATTTAAAATTAACAGTGGCATAAACATTACTTGATATGTCGATGGATGAGACATATTACCAAATTCATTTGTTTGGTATGAGTTATCACTCATTGTAAATATCATAGTTAACTTATGCAAAAATGTAGCCCCGATTAAGCTGAAGACAATAATAAGAAACATTAATTTAATTAACATATAAAATTGAAGTTTGGATTTCACTATGCGAATTAAACTATGTAACATTATACATTTTTCCAAAGCAAATGCTATCACAAATAAAAAAGTAAATCCTGCAAAAAGATAAACCCATGGTAATGTAATGATTTGTAGATGTAGTACTATATGAAAAAAAATTAAAAAAAGCGATGGAATAATAAATGCTATTTTACCAATTAGACTACGAGGGTTAACACGCAAGCCGAAGTATAAAACACCTCCCAAAAACAAAATACCGAAGCTAAAAATTAAAGTAAATAGTAGCTCAAAATAAAAAGTTGCTGGATACCATCTAGTAGTATTAAAAAGAGCTTTTGCTATTGAGTGGTGATCACCTAACAAAACAAAAAAACTCAGGTACTCCACAAAAATACGAAATAGAAAACCAATAAGCAAGGCTTTTTCATGTAAGCAAAATTCATTTTGCCAAACATAGCCTAAACTGCTATTATTTAGTATGTGCTTGGTCATTATTTGCGCTAGCCGCGTAACCTCCACCTAAGTCTTGATATAGAGAGACTCGCACTAATAAAGTATCTAGTTTAGTCTGCGTCAATGCAATTTGAGCTTGAGTCACACCAACTTGACACTCTAAAACCGTCGTTAGATTACTAAGACCATTTTGAAACTGCGATAAATCATTGGAACAACCTTGTTCTAGGCTTAGATTTGCTTGGCTAAAATGTTGATAACGACTACTATATAATTGATTAGCCACTAAATCATTTTCAACATCACGCAAGGCTTTGCGTACAGTTTGTTCATAAACATAATAATCTTTAGAATACAATGCTTTGGATGCTTGAATTTGCCCAAAAATCTGTGCGTTTAATAGTGGAATTGTGGCGTAAGCATCCCCCATACTCAAATTACTTGGATTCGAAATTTGGTTAGCTGCAGGGGCATTTTTAGCTAATAAAGTATCTAACTGTATAGTTGGCAATAAATTTGATATAACCTTACCAATGCCAGCATCACTAGCCGCTAATTGTTTCATTGCAGCACTTACATCAGGACGATTTGCCAAAACCGTCATCGGTAGTGTACCTGGCACAATAGATTCAATGCTTAACTGAGCAAAACTATTCTTAGTGGTTAAACTTCCAGGGTTTTGATTAATCAAATAACGTAATGAATTTTGACTAACTAATAAGTTGTTTTTAATCGTTTCAATTTGCCCCATGGTTTGCATCACATCACTATCTGCATTACTAACCGTTTTAGCATCAGCTAGTCCCAGACTAAATTGCTGGCGATAACTATTTAGACGTTCTTCATAAATTTTTAATAGATCTTCACTCAATTGTAATTGACGTTCCTGACTCAACCACGTAAAATATGCGTTTACAGTTTGTCCAATTACGCTTAGTTTCACACCATTGAGGCTTTCTTTACTTATTTCTACCTGAGCATTCGCTTGTTCTTGAGCCTTTATTTGTCCGAAAATATTAAGTGTATAGCTGGGAAAAACACCCACAAAATAACCAGGACTACCCAAAGTCGGCATATCACTATAACCTAGCAAAAGTGGCAAAGTTGGAATCCAACTTAGTTGCACTTGTTTTAACTGAGCTTGTGCATTATTTAAGTTAGCCATTGCAATTAAAACATCGCTATTTTGTTGAATTGCTCGCTCTACCAATTGATTTAATGCGATATCGTGAAATTGTTGCCACCATTGTAAATGAGCCAAGCTTTCTGCTGACATTAAATCATTGGTACTTTCTGCATTATTCCACGTGCTAGGTGGGTTAACTTTTGGCATCACTGGATGACTAAAATAAGCACAGCCAACTAGAGATAATAATAAACCAGTTCCAAGCAAATTACTTAGTAGTTTTTTCATTTTGATACTGAGCCCATAAAAGGTAAATACATGGAATAACTATTAATGTCAAGATCGTACTACTTAGCATACCTCCAACCATTGGAGCGGCAATATGACGAACTATGATTGACCCAGTTCCCGCAAAAATCATAATTGGTAGTAATCCGCCAATAATTGCACAGACTGTCATCATTTTAGGGCGCAATCGATGAAGGCTACCTTCAACTATTGCGGTATAGATATCATCTTTAGTCATTTTCTGATTGTGTAATTCAACTTCTGCTCTTTTGTCGGCTAAGGATTGGTTGAGATAAATTAACATAACAACCCCTGTTTCAGCAGCAACACCAGCTAAAGCAATAAATCCGACATCAACCGCAACCGACAGGTTGTAGCCTAGAAAATATAACATCCATGCGCCACCGACCAAAGCAAATGGTAATGACGCTAAAATAATTACCATTTCAGTTAATCGCCCAAAACATAAATAGAGCAATAATGCAATAATTAATAAAGTAAACGGTGCACTGTAAGCTAATCGTTCTTTTGCTCGTTGCATATACTCACATTGTCCAGCCCAACTAATTGAATATCCTGGTTTAAATTTTACATCAGTCGCAATTAATGCTTTGGCTTGATTAATATAACCAGTCAAATCAGTGCCTTTAATATCAACATATACATAGCTATTTAAACGGGCATTCTCACTACGAATCATGTCAGGACCATCTTCAACTTTAAGTGTAGCAATCTGACTAAGTGGTATAGTTGCGCCAGTTGCTGTTACCACAGCTAAACTATTTAATTTTGTTAACGAATCTCGAAGATCGCGGGGGTAGCGTATATTAATTGGGAAGCGCTCTCTTCCTTCTACGCTCTGACCTATATTTTCCCCACCAATTGCTGTTGATATCACATCTTGTACATCATTAATATTCAAACCATAACGCGCAGCTTCAACACGATTAATGTCTGCCGTGATATAGTGACCACCACTTGAACGCTCTGCATAAACACTAACAGTATCAGGAAGTTTTTTAAGGACTTGTTCAATTTGCATTCCTAAATTTTGAACTTCATTTAAATCTGAACCAAAAATTTTAATTCCAATTGGAGTTTTAATACCCGTAGACAACATATCAATTCGCGTGCGAATTGGCATTACCCAAGCATTACTTAAACCAGGTATTTTTACGACTGTATTTAGCTCAGCAATGATTTTTTCAATTGTCATACCTTTGCGCCATTCAGATTCAGGCTTGAGTTGTACGATAGTTTCAAACATTGACAGCGGCGCAGGGTCAGTCGCGGTGGTAGCTCGTCCACTTTTACCAAATACGCTTTGTACTTCTGGTACAGTCTTAATTAAAGCATCACTATGTTGTAATATCAGACGTGCTTCACCGATAGAAATACCAGGTAAAGTTGTTGGCATATACAAGATATCACCTTCATCCAACGTCGGCATAAATTCACTACCCATTTTTTGAAATGGAAATATACCTAAGGCAACTAACAGTAATGCACTAGCAATTACTTTTTTAGGATGTTTCAATGCTCCATGCAACAACGGCTGGTAAATTTTCTGTAAAAATTTATTTACAGGATTCCTATGTTCGGCAACAATTTTACCGCGAATTAACCACCCCATTAATACGGGAATAAGTGTAATTGACAAAAATGCCGCAGTAGCCATTGAGTAAGTTTTGGTAAATGCTAATGGCGAAAACATTTTACCCTCTTGTGACTCTAAAGAGAAAATTGGCATGAAGCTAAAGGTAATAATAAGTAGTGAATAAAATAATGGTGGCGCAACTTCATGGCAGGCTTTCTTTATTAAATCCCAACGATTCGCATCGTTAACTTCAGCGTGCTCAAAATGTTTATGTACATTTTCCACCATAACTACAGCAGCATCTACCATCGCACCAATTGCAATTGCTATTCCACCCAATGACATAATATTAGCATTGATTCCTTGAAAACGCATGATTACTAATGCCATTAACACACCAATTGGTAAACTAATAATGATAACTAATGCTGAACGAAAATGAAATAAAAATATAATACAAATCAACGAAACCAATACAAATTCTTCAATTAATTTATCTTGTAATGAATTAACGGCTCGTCCAATAATTTTTGAGCGATCGTATGTTGTAACCACTTCAACTCCTGGTGGTAATGAAGACTTTAACTCTTCCAGCCGAGTTTTTACATCTGCTATAGTTTGCATTGCATTTTGTCCTGAGCGCATGACTATCACACCGCCAACCACATCGCCTTGTCCATTTAATTCACTAACTCCACGGCGTTCTTGTGGTCCTAACTTAACTCGGGCAACATCTTTAATTTGTACCGCTATACCATTAGTGCCTACTTTTACTGGAATTGCTTGAATATCTGCAAGTGTTCTAATAAAACCAGTCGATCGCACCATATACTCAGTATCACCAGCTTCGATTACCGAGCCTCCTCCATCAGCATTTCCATTTTGCAATGCACTCTTAACTTGAGATAATGTTATACCAAAACTACGTAATTTATCTGGGTTCACTACTACTTGATATTGTTTAACCATTCCACCAATAGTTGCGACTTCGGAAACACCAGGAACTTTCTGTAATTCAAACCGCAGAAACCAATTTTGCAGTGTTGTTAAATCATCCAAACTGTGTTGATTTGTTTTATCAATCAATGCATATTCATAGATCCAACCAACACCAGTAGCATCAGGACCTAATGCTACTTTCACCCCAGCAGGCAACTGAGTCGTAATTTGACTTAGGTACTCCAGGACGCGTGAACGAGCCCAGTATAAGTCTGTACCATCTTTAAAAATGATATATACGTATGATACGCCAAATGCAGAAGTTCCACGTACTGATTGAGCACCTGGAACAGCTAGCAATGCGGTAGTTAAAGGATAAGTTACTTGATTTTCGACCACGTTCGGTGCTTGTCCAGGATAATCTGCTTGAATAATTACCTGAACATCCGACAAATCAGGGATCGCATCGACAGTAGTATTCTTGGCATATATTCCGCCAGCAATTAAAAGTGCGACAATTAAAATAGCTAAAAGAAATCGATTTTTTATTGAGTAATTAATTATTGCTTTTATCATTATTCGCTCCTAATGACTATGTCCAGTTTTCATGTTTGACATGTCCATTCCGCTCATAGTAGATTCGGTTTTAGGTGATGATGAAATAACTTGAGGACTTGAACTGTCAATTCGACTGATACCAGCACTTAAGCTCGCCTCTGAATCTAACATAAATTCGCCATTACTAACTACTTGTTCACCACTAGATAAGCCACTAATAATTTGAGTCATTTCACCTATTTCATTTCCAATTATTATTTTTCGAACTTGGAATACTCCATCACCAAGAGCTACCACAACCCGATTTTCAGAAGTGCTCATAATAATGGCTTGCGTTGGAACGAGTAAGGTAGTAGCTTTATTACTGCTATTAAATAGAACGCTTCCATACATACCTGGTTTTAAAACAAAATCTGGATTATTTAGCACGACTCTCACTCGAATTGTTCGCGTTGCATCATCTAATTGAGGATAAACATAATCTACTTTTCCAGACCAGTCACGCCCGAGTACACCACTGATGTTAACTTTAACCGGCATACCAACTTTTATCTGACTGACTTGTTTCTCAAATACATTCGCTATCATCCAAACAGATGATAAATCAGTTAAGGCAAAAAGTTGCTTATCTGGTGTAATATAGTCTCCCTCTCGAATATTAAGGCTAGTTAATATACCATTTTGAGGCGCATAAATATTAATTAACTGATTAACCGGAGTTGTTGCCGTGATTGCATTAATTTGAATAGGATCAACATGGAGGGTCAACAGTTTATTTTTTGCGGCGATAATAGTAGCTTCGTTTTTACTAATTAAAGCTGATTGATACTCATTTTCGGCATTGATAATTGTTGGTGAGAAAATTTGAGCTAATAATTGCCCTTTTTTTATTGGCATTTGTGGGGTCTTAGCTACTAGCTTACGTACCCAACCATTGGCATAACTAGTTATAAATGAGACTTTAGTTTCATTAGATTCAACGTTGGCGTAAGATATAAATGAATTATCTCCTGTTCCAGATTGAACTATGCTAGTTTTTACACCGAGATTACTAATGTAACTGGCTGGTAGTTTAATTGAATTAGTCGGTAATTCTTCGTCATTATCTTTGGGGTAGACTGGTTCTAACTCCATACCCATTGGTGAGGTTCCACCTTTAGGGTAATGTACTTTAGGTTCCATTGGGTCTATCCAATACAATGGGATTTTGTCTGCTGACTTAGTATTACTGCTTAAAGATTTATCTTTTATATTATGAACGTTATCATCTGAGTTATCTGCATGATCATGATCATGATCATGATGATTGTGACCCACCATCATTTCTGTGGTTTGTGCTTTAATGACACCAACGCCATAACGAAAGACTACTTCTGCTCCCAAATATGCGGTAGTTAATGCAGAGATTTGAGTAATTGCTAACAGAATAACAACGGTTAAACTGGTATCACAACGTTTTCTAAATTGTAAAATAGATAAAACACTTGTTATTATAATCAAGCTAAAGGTAACTATTGCTGAATTTTTATGAATACCCATAGCTAAATGACCATCTTCATCATGTGGCACAGTGTAGTAGGCATGCAATCCAGCCAGTACGGTTAATATAGAAAAAAACAGGGTTAACCATAAACTCCATCTACCAACAATTTCCATTTCTTTTATCCACATCTTTTGTGGGTAATGAGTTTTACCAAAATAATAAACACTTTGAAAGATAAATGAAATACTCAGTAAAGCAATCGTAAAATGAACTAAAGCTGGATGAATATTCGGAATTATTGCAATATTGGCAAAATATGCGAGCATGGTTAGTCCCTTAAATTAAAATATTATTTTTGTGAATTTGTTCCACTAGCAGAATGTTTCATTTGTTGATGTTTTGTTTTAGAGTGTGTGCCACTACTCATTCCTTTCATATTGGACATGTCCATGCCTGACATATTCATCCCATTCATATTATCAGCAGCCCAAGCAATGCTAAACATGCCAGCTAAAACAATAGTTAATTTTTTTGTAATCGTCAAGTTTAATTTGTACATAATAAGTCCTTTAAAGTTTAAATAAATAAAAAACATGGTAAAAATACTGTTCAACGTATATTATTATTTCGCTATAATATGTTTTTATAGCATATAATAATATACCAAATATACCCCACTGGAGTATATTTTCGATAGTATATCACAAAAGGAAACAATATGCATAATAATGTCATTTCGCATCCTAGCCATAAAACAGAGATTAGTAAATTAGATCGTGCTATTGGACAATTGGAAAGTGTAAAAAAATGATTGAAGATCAACGTTATTGTGTTGAACTTCTACACAACTAAAAGCAGCACGATCCGCTATCAAAGGCATCGAACAAAATATTTTGAAAACCCATATGCAGATGTGTCTCTTAAATGCAGTCAAGAGTCAAGATGAAAACGAAATTTTAAAGAAAATAGACGAATTACAAAATATTATTAAAAATCATAATTGAGGCATCATTGCAGGTATTGTATCCTGAGAATTATTATGCAGTTATCACACAATTGCTCAAATAGTGACTTTTATTCAAAATGTAAGAAATTATTCGTTTTCATGAGATGATTGAACAATGGTTTCACGGTGAAAATCCTGAATTATCAGCTACAATACTTTTAGATAGATTTGATCCATGCTTCAGACTAATCACGTTCGAAACTAAAACTTTGACATTTAATGAACTTAGTAGTGATTGGGCACCGTCAATCCGAGGAGCATACCCAAATCATCAAGAAAAAATTGAGAGCTTTCAAAAAATTTATGAAACTAACGACACTATTGTAGTTAATTATATCGAAACTCAAACTAGAGGTGAACAAATTACTAAGCGTCTAGCTACAGCCCTTATGAAGCGCAACCAAAATGATTCACAAAAAGTTGACTGGATTATCCAACACGAGGGATAGATACAATAATTTTATATTTAAAAGGTAAAACCAATTAGTTATTCTCAGTGTTGATTTTTACATAAATTGCTACTAGCACTATTTTGCTGCCACTCTTTAAAACACGTGCTATTTTCGTCCAATGTTAACGGTGCTGCCAAATCATCACGTCGTCCAGCAATTAAGCGCTCCTGATTTTGCCATAAAGTTGGGTTAGCATGGGTAGTAAAGCTCGCAAAATAGGCAATTGGTTTTTGCGGTGCTATTTGTGGTGGATAATAACCATCTTCTGGGACGAGTGAATAAACTGCACTTTGACCGCTGTCATCGTGTGTCCCATCAATATAATTTGCTATCAATGTATATGCTTGCGAATACTTGGCAATATCATACCAAACAAACATTCCATGATTACTACTATCTGGCACTAAACCTCTTGGAATATCAATTTTTCCACCATAATCTTTACCATTGTAACTAGCTGGAACCAAAATCATATCGGCACGTTTAAGTGCATAAATGTCAGCAAGTTCAGGAATCCTAGTTTCATCATTGAGCATTACTGCAACCCTGCCAAGCTCAGTCTTAAGAATAGGTAAATCATTACCAGCACTAGCCCAAAGTTGCTCTGTATCATTTAGATGAGCTTTGCGATATATACCGACCTGCTTACCATTATAATCAAACAATATTGCAGTCTCATAGTACTTACTACCATCGGCTTCTGGCATACTGAACAATAAAAACGTTTTGTACTGCTTAGCTAGCTTGGCTGCCAGATTATAGCTATAGCCATTTAATGTTTCTGCATATTTAGAAATATTCTCTGAATTAAGTTCCACATTTCCAATCAATGAATTGTATGGAAGCACTACCAGATTAAACACCTCCTGACTTTGGCTAATTAATTTTTCGATTTTGGCATAATTTTTATCAATACTATTTCCCGGCTGGTATTGAACTAATAAGGATGATATTTGTTGTGGTTTGAAATTAGCCATTGGGTCTACTGGTGAACGATAGTAATTATAATCCTGATAAAGTTCATGGCGGCGATGCTTTAACCAATAATCTTTTTGCGGATTGCTCTTAGCTGTGTCAATTGTTGCATAAATTGTCTGCGGAGCTCCTGGATTAGTCCAAGTTGATACTGGTGCTGCAGCCAAACGTTTACCTTGATTACTCCAAATAGAAGCCCCACCAACAAAATGAGTAACACCACCCGTTTCGGGATTACTTTCATTTCCAGTGCGATTGCTGGCAACAATATTCATTCCAATCCAGCCAGAAACCGAAGAAATATTACCAATCGTAGAATGATTACTATTACTGCCCTGCTCAAATTTTGGCAAAATATCCGACGAAGTAATATATGCCAATATATCTGCCCCACGCAGATCTGGTAATAATAATGACTGCAAATGCATGTCATCATAACAGATAACCAACGCAATTTTCCCAATTTCAGTATCAAACACTGGAAAACTTAAATTACCGCGCGATGCATAGAGGTTGTCGCTGGGATTTAACTGATTTTTACGATATTTACCAATATATCCATCAGGTCCAATCAATGCTGCAGAATTATAAACCTTACCAGTATCTGGATCTTTTTCAATAATTCCAACTGCGACATAAGTATGATATTGTTTGCTAAGTTTGGCAATTGCTGCAGTAGTTTTTCCTGGGATAGTGTCCAAATATGGTTCAATTTGAGCTTGGTCTTTGTAAATATAGCCTGTAGTTGCTGCCTCAGGGAGCACTATTAATTTGGCACCATTTTTTGCAGCAGGAATAATTGCGTTAACAATGCCAGTAATATTGCTATCTAATTGCATGAATTGCGGATTAAATTCCACCGAAGCAACTTTAATCTCTTGTGCTTGAGCTACGGTATAGAGCGATGCTATTAATAATGCTATTACAGTATTTTTCATGAATACTCCTGATAGTTAAACCTGTCTGAGATTTTAACATACATAAGCGTTAAATCTAAACCAATTATAAATATCCATTTTGGAAGGTTAATATTTTCAGTTGAATAGCCTACAATAACGCTAAGATATTTTAGAATATAGGTGTATCATGTCATATCAACTAACTAATAAAATTAATCAAAACTCCGTAAATAAAAAATTTAATCCAGCATTATTTGTTTGGTTTGCACTAGGAATAACATTACTCGGGGTATCATCAACCGATATTTATGTTTCATCATTACCCCAAATGGCAAAAGATTTCAATGCATCCCCAAACTTGGTAAATCTAACCATTTCATTTTATACACTGGCAATGGCAGTATCAGTGCTATTTACCGGGATATTAAGTAATCGCTTTGGGCGCAAAAAAACCATACTAGCTGGAGTTCTTGCTTTCACTCTAGCTTCATTTCTAATTGGGGCATCAAATTCCATTCATATGGTAATATTTTTTCGGATTATTCAAGCAATTGGTTGCGGGTTTCTTGCAATCGTACCACGTCTGGTATTAAAAGACACGATGAATGCCAAAGAGCAGGTTCATGCAACTGGAATTTTAACCATGGGTATAGTCTTATCTCCGGCAATAGCACCAAGTATTGGAGCGGTGTTAGCGGAATACTGGGGCTGGAGAAGTTGTTTTGATTTAAGCGGGATCGGTGGCATAATAATGCTAATCATTGGCTATTTTATTATTCAGGAAACTAACACGACTCCAATTAAACAGCTCAAATCACTTCTTCACTACACTAAAGATTATTTTAGTTTACTCAAAGATCAGGTTTGTGTTTATCTTACTGTTTTTAATGCCTTTACTTTTGCAATTTATTTTGTATTTATTGGTATTTCCAGCTATTTATTTATTGATACCTTGCAGATGACACCATTGATATACTCTTATTTGTTTATTATTATTGCGATGGGTTATTTTGCTGGTAATTCCCTAATGATGATCCTCAATAAACGTCATTTTACTCCAATCAAAATTATGAATATTGGTATTTACACCAGTCTAATTGGTTTAATTATTCTAATTAGTAGTGTTATACTTGCTAATAAATCAGCGATTATTATCAGTGTTACAACTGGTGTAATCATCATGCGTGCGGCATCAGCGCTGATTATTGCACCAGCACAAGTTAAGATTTTAGAACATTTTAAAGAACGTGGCGCTTTAGCATTAGGTATGTCTTCAGCAATGCAATTTGCTTGTGCTAGTATTGCCATTAGCTTAGTTGCTATATTTCATAGTAGCGCACTTTACGGGTTAATTGGTGTAAGCATAATGTTTTTTGTTCCAACTATCATTCTCATGAGAAAATTACGCCAGCTGTTTGCTTAATTAAGTTTATAAACCTAAAAAATTGGAGTAAAGAATGGGCGCTTGGAATAAATTGAAATTACTGATATTGATATCAACAACAACGGTGTCCCTAGCATTCGCTGCTAGCAATAGCAGTATGCCACTAATAAGCGAGAGTGGCACCACATACCAAACTAAATTTGCTCAGCTGGAATCTAGCGTCAATGGTCGCTTGGGTATTATGGCAATCAATACTGCTAATAATCAACAACTAGAATATCGTGGCAATGAGCTGTTTCCTTTTTGTAGCACTGGTAAGGTAATGGTTGTCGGTGCTATTTTGAAAGCCAGTGAAAGTAATCCGCAATTAATGCTGCGTCAGCTTCACTATAGCAAACAAGACACCGAGAGCAGTGGCTATGCGCCAATCTCTGGACAACATATTAAAGATGGCATGAGTGTTAGTGCTTTATCTCAAGCGGCAATTGCTTATAGTGATAACGGTGCAATGAATCAGTTATTACAGTTACTTGGCGGACCACAAGCAGTAACATCATATGCTAGAAGTATGGGTGATGATAAATTTAATCTAGTCCGCAGTGAACCGCAATTAAATAGCGCCATCCCCGGCGATATTCGTGATACTACTACGCCAACGGCAATGGCCGCTAGTTTGCAAAAGTTAGTCTTAGAATCGTCACTAATGCTACCGCAACAACAACTCTTGCAACAATGGCTCAAGGGTAATACCACCGGTGATAAAAGAATTCGTGCTGGAGTACCGCAGGGTTGGATTGTCGGCGACAAAACCGGAACCGGCGATTACGGAACCACCAATGATATTGCCGTAATTTGGCCACCGCATGCCAAACCAATTGTGATAGTGATTTACTTTACTCAGGATAAAAAAGATGCCAAACCGCAGGACGAAGTAATTGCCAAAGCAAGTAAAATCGTCATTAATGAAATTACCCGTTAGCGAGCAAAAACCAGTCTATTAAGTTAGCTAGTTACGGGCTTTTACGATAAGTTGCTGTAATTGGTTGGTAAAATTTTGCAATTGCAGCGAAGAAAACGGCGGGGGTCCGCCGTTAATTTTTTGCTCATCACGAAGCTGCGCCATTAAATTACGAATCGCCACGACTTCCTTGATATTGCCAGTAGTAAATAATTTACCATAACTACTTAATGCCCACGCACCTTTGGCTACCACCAAATCTGCCAACGGTAAATCGTTAGTAATGACCAAATCATTCTCAAGCACCTGTTCAACTATATATTTATCAGCTTCATCCAGCCCCGCTGTTACTACTACCAACCTAATCAATGGTGAAAGCGGTAATTGCAAAAAACTATTGGCAACTACTATCGTTTCAATTTGTTCCCGCTTTGCAGTCCGAAAAATAACCTGCTTAATCGGTTTAGGACAGGCATCGCCATCAACTAAAATCCGCATTTAATCCAGCAACTTTAATAGCTGTTTTTCAACCTGCAACGTAACTTTGTGGGCCGCATCTTTCATCATTTCACTCATTACTTCTTCCGGACGATAGCGTTCACCCTCTATACCAAAGAAAATAATATTATCGATCTTAATCCCAAGAACTTCCGCTAGTGCCAATGATGGTGAAACACCCAAATTATGCGAAGAAAGCATGCCGGAAAAGCCAATGATTTCTTTGGCTTGCAAGACATAAATATTGCCGGTTTCCAGCAAATTGGTTTTTACCATATCAACTAAAATGATATGTTCATAATCCTGCTGCAGCCATATCAACAAATCCAAGCCGGGGCGATTTTCGGATTCAATACGCAGCCTCTCACTTGCCAGATGCTCTTTTAGACTCTCCAAATGAGAAAGCTGGTCGGCAACTAGCCAACCAGCTTGATCATCGGCAAAAGGAGAACCTATTCCTAATACCAGTACTTTCATTTACTTGCGCGTAACATTTAACGTCAAGAAATGCGCCGAACATGAAATACATGGATCATAGTTACGAATAACCATTTCGGCATGCAATTGAATTTCATGATCCGGACGATCCAAACCAAATTTCTCCAGTGCCACCCTCAAATCAGCTTCCATACATGGTAAATTTTGTGAAGTTGGGGCAGAAATTCGAATTTTGGTAGCTAATCCATTTGCATCAGTTGACATCCAATCAATTTGCATACCACGAGGCGCTTCTACAGCATTCCACGCTTCGCCGGCTGCAAATTTTACTGGAGCAGAAGGGGTTTCGGTATAAGAATAAGCCTCACACAATTGCAAAGCTCGTTCAATAGCCCAATAACCTTCAACCGCCCGCGCAATGATTGAGTGGAACATATTATTACTTGGAAATTTAACTCCAGTCGCATTAGCCAAATCTTGAATATGTTTCGGCAAACGATCAAAATTAAGATTAAGTCGTGATAATGGACCCAACAAAATTGGTTCATCATTAAGCGTTGTTGCGTGCAGCGCTGTTGATTGTGGAGCATGGAATTCTTTGAAGTGATTACCATACTCGCTTACCGAAAACTCTTCACCTGCTGACGTAACAATATGATCTGCAAGCACCGGATACTCTGTCGGGTGACGTAAACTTACTTGTAAAAAGGGAATAGTAACATCAGGGAATTTCAAGGTTGAAACAAATTCAAGCGCGCCTTTGGCGTCTTCCAACGCGGCTTTAAGACGTGGAATAAAGGCTTTTACCACTGATTCTTTTGGGGAATGCCAAAACCCACCAACTTTTACACCATTTGGGTTTACCGAGCGACCACCAAACAATTTCATAATATCATTACCTAAATGTTGTAACCGTACACCACGCAATACTTCATTTGGATAATCTTTTGCCATTTCTATGCCAGACTTATATCCCAAGAAATCCGGAGCAGCCAACAAATGGACATGCAAATATTGTGAATGAATCCACTGTCCTAACATCATTAATAAACGCGCGTCGTTAACCCACGTTGATTTCTCAACCTTAAAGATTTTCTCCATTGCACCGGACATACTAGTTTGATAGGCTAATGGGCAAATTCCACAAATCCGTGCCACGGCATCTATAATATCATTGGGTTCACGACCCTCAAGAAATTTTTCAAAATAACGCGGCGGCTCATAGATCCGTACGTCGCATTTAGTAATCTTGCCATTCGTAATTTCCAAATCCAGCGCGCCCTCGCCCTCTACGCGAGCCAGAATAGGCACCTCAATTTTTGTTGTTTTATCCATGAATTATTCTCCTCTAAAGCCGGCATCTTGACTATTAATAAATTGGAATTTATTAATAATTTGATGCTCCGTTAAACCCATTTCGCGCAATTTATTTTTCATTGCCGGAATATTAGCATATTTGGACGCGCCATAACAACCATAGCAACCGCGACCCAATGAAGGACACAAGGCCTCGCAACCATTTGCAACAACAGGTCCCAAACAAGGTTCACCTTTAGCAATCATTACACAAGTAATACCAGCATGTTTACATGTTACACATACCGGATCAACATTTTTCTCTGGCTCAACACCAAATAAAATTGAACGCACGGCATGCAAAATTTGACCAGTATTAATTGGACAACCAGGAATCTCAAAATCAACAGAAACATAAGCGCTAATTGGTTTAGCCGTTGTCAAATCCTGTTCAATTATAACATCGGTATGCTGCGGATAAACATCGTGTTGCCATCTAGCAAGTTCTTTGGCATCGGTAAAATTGCGCAATGACTGGATTCCGCCAGTTACAGCACAAGCCCCCATACAAATTAAATATTTAGCTTTTTCGCGAATCATTTCCAGACGGTGAATATCATGATGAGTATTAACTGAACCTTCAATAATCGCCAAATCAACTTCGGCAAACTCATCTAACGGACCAGCTTCGGCAAAATGAACTACATCAACCAAAGTCGAGAGTTCAAGTAACGAAACTGCATCATTTATCATTGCCAATTGGCAGCCATCGCAAGAACTGAATTTGTGTACTGCAACTTTAGGACGTGCTGACAAGCCTAATAATTTATCATGTGCTGACATCTTATAGTCCTTTCACTTCTAATAATTTTTCACACGCAGGATATGGATAAACTGCACCATCTTTACAAATGAATTGTGAGCCTAATTGGCAATGTCCGCAGTGACCGATAGCACATTTCATGCTCCGCTCCAAGCTGACAAATACATTTTCCGGTTTAACGCCGGCAGCAATAAAGGCTTTGGCAACACCAATCATCATTGGTTCCGGACCAACCGTCATTACCACGGTATTGGCAAAATCAATATCCATGTCAGGGATAAAATTAGTTACATAACCTTTACCCCAGGTCCATTTACCGTTATCAACCGGATCGGCAGCACTAGTTGCCATCATCACGGTAGTATTTGGTGACTTACTCCAACGAGTATACATTTCATCATAAATCAGTAAGTCTGAAGTACGGATACCATGTAACACATACAGTTTGCCAAAATTATCTCGATTTTTCAAAACTTCTTCAGTCGCGGCAACCAATGGCGCATTTCCCAAACCACCGGTCACGATAACAACATTTTTGCCTTTGGCTTGTTCCATTGGCCATGCAGTACCAAATGGACCACGAATCCCAACTTTATCACCAGTTTGTAATTTCATCATACCTTTGGTAATCCGACCTACTACTTGAATAGTGTGTTCAAAACGTCCTTGTTGATGATTACGATCATTCACGATTGAAATCGCAACTTCGCCAACACCATAAAGATAAATCATATTGAACTGTCCTGGACGGAAGAAATATTTGCTATCAAGCTCAGGATCAGAAAATTTTAAACGAATAGTAAAAATATCGTGATGTTCTTTTATGAACTCAACAATTTCCGCCTCATAAGGCGTATAAGCATCATCTGTATATAACATAATTATCTCTCTTACTTACAAATAGCATTAATTTCGTCAACGACGTCGATCTTAACTGGACACCATGTTACACAACGTCCACAACCCACACAACCTTTGGTGCGGAATTGATCACGCCAAGTAGAGAATTTATGGGTCAACCATTGACGGTAACGATATTTAGGATCTTCACGGAAAGTGTCACCATGAGTATAACTATGATCAATACTAAAGCATGAATCCCACTCGCGAGTATGATTAGTTTCGGTACCAAGTACATTTGGCTCATCACGTTCGGTATGACAGAAACAAGTTGGGCATACTTGGGTACAACTACCACAAGATAAGCAACGACTTGCAACATCATCCCATTGTGGATGCTCAAGATTAGCCATTAATTTAGTTTCTACTTCT
This sequence comes from Neisseriales bacterium, assembly GCA_008017145.1. The sequence goes on along the minus strand of SSGY01000112.1, from coordinate 2,685 downwards.
TTTATTGGTGGTAGTGTTTTCTTTTGTCCATCAACAGCATAAGCAATTTTAGCCAACGCTTTTTGCGCTTGTCCACCGCTAGCCGCTTCTAAATCCAAGGCATCAAGTAAGGCACGACCTTTATCTGAACCGATTTCAACCACAAAACCATCACCTTCAATTTCCGTCATTGCCAAATCAAAACCTTTGTCAGCCTGAGGTGCATCGCCTAATGCAACGCAGAAACAGTTAGAGTGTGATTTAGTACAATTCATGGCAATCAAAAATTGATTTTCACGACGTTTTACATAACGCACGTCATTGTATGAATTTTCCATAAACACACGGTCTTGAATTTCAATTCCACGTAAATCACATGGACGAACACCAAATACAGCAATTTTTTCAAATTCAACGATAGGTTCAAACGCTAATTTACCTTCGTCATTGCGTTTAACTTTCCAAACATTTTCTTTAGCTTTAAACAGCATTGGTTTAACCGAGGTAGTTGGCAACACAAAGCCAAATGCATGCTTATGGTCACTTTTATTTACTTTATAATGCCCTGGTGCCTGTTCATCGTGAAATCCCCACGGTAAATCCGCAGATTTAGTAATCGTATCATAATTGATTTCGCTCTCATGGTGGCGTGGTGCTACACATTTATAGCCATCACCCTGTAATTGATTAAGCATATCATCAATACGTTGATGTGGTAAAAAATAATAGTGACTCATAAAGCCTACTCCCTAATTAATTAAAATTTTAACTTGTTTTTGGTGCACTGCAAAAACCATGATACACACAAGTTTAATACCGTATTATACCAGAAGTGCACCGCAATAATCACACTAAATTTAAGGATATTAACCCACTAATTTAGTATGACTTTATAACAAATAACCCCGTAATTACTTACGGGGTTATTTGAAAGAAGTTTTATGCCTCATCAAGTTCAAAAACGGTCTGAGCACGACCTACGATTAATGGGTCAACTGCTGAAATATTATCAATTTCTTTACCCGTATAATTAAGCTTATGCAATAGATAACGCAGTGCATTTAACCGTGCACGTTTCTTACAATCAGACTTCACTACCGTCCAAGGAGCATCCGCCGTATCTGTTGCAAAAAACATCGCTTCTTTAGCCTTGGTGTAATCATCCCATTTATCCAATGAGGCTACATCAACTGGAGATAATTTCCACTGTTTCAACGGATGAACTTTACGCTCTTTAAAGCGACGGCGTTGCTCTTTTTGACTAACCGAGAACCAGAACTTAATCAAATGAATTCCGCTGCGGGTTAACATCCGTTCAAACTCAGGCGCTTGACGAATAAATTCCTGATATTCCGCATCGCTGCAAAACCCCATAACCCGCTCAACCCCAGCACGGTTATACCATGAGCGATCAAATAATACAATTTCACCAGCTGTCGGTAAATTTTGGACATAACGCTGAAAATACCACTGACCTTTTTCCGTTTCAGTCGGTTTCTCAAGCGCAACTACTCGTGCGCCACGTGGATTTAAATGTTCCATCATCCGTTTAATCGTACCACCCTTACCTGCGGCATCACGACCTTCAAATAAGATAACTACTTTTTGCCCGGTTTCTTTTACCCAAGCTTGTAATTTTAACAACTCAACCTGAAGACGATATTTTTGGCGTTCGTAATTTTTACGCGACATTAAGTTTAAATACGGATAACCACCCTCACGCCAATTTTTAGCTAAAATATCATCCGGATTTGATTGTAATTTACGTTCAGTCTTACTATTACTAACTTTCTGTAATAATTCCTGACGAACTACATCAGCTTCATCTGGTGATAAACCATTTAGAAAAGATTCGATTGATGCTACAAATTTGGTTTTATCTTCACCTTTGTTATTTGCTGCTGCAATTGCCGAAATAGTTTCTTTATGCGAGCTATCTGATGCAATCGTTGCTTTAGCTACTTGAAATTCTTCAATCGCTTTGGTTGATTGATTGGGTGTAACGTCCCCTAATGCAACACCACGCACAGCAGTCGGCTTAACAGCTGGAGCTTTAGGAGCAACTTTAGTTTGAATGATTTTTTTAGCTGGCGCTGGTTTTTTAGTAACTGTTTCCTTTACGCTAGCTGTCTTGGTTGTTTTTGCTGTTGTGGTTTTTGCCATATGATTTCCCTTATATAAAAATTAACTAACATATTACTAGATTATACTCAAACTGATTCATCATCCTAGGTCGTTGATTTACTCCTCACCTACTACGTGTAGGCTTCGTCATAAATCGCCTACTAGTATTTCCACACGCGTGTGTTCGAATCAGTTTGAGTATACAATAAAGATATTATGATAAAGCTGTGAAAATATGCAGCAAGTACAAGAAGCAACATAACGCCGTGTACACGTAGGTACACAAGGAGTGTTGCGACGCAGTAATTGCAAAATAGTTTCACCGCTTTAACAGATGCGTGGTAACTGCTCACCACTAAGCCAATCCACCCGTCTTACCCCACCAAAAGCCGTCGTCATCGTAACATAGCTTTCATCAACGCTTTGCACTTCGGCAATTATCGCAGCATCTTTACCCAATGGATGCTCGCGCATTTTGGCAACTATACGCTCAGCGTCTTCTGCTGCGCACATAATCAAAACTTTTCCTTCATTGGCGACATGCAAAGGATCAAGCCCTAATAACTCACAGATTCCTTTGAC
>SSGY01000144.1 GCA_008017145.1 Neisseriales bacterium | reverse complement strand
GCTATGAATTACTAAATCAATGCTTATTTGAGAGCATTGAGCAAGTAAAACAACAATCAACTCAGTGGCTCTGGATGTATAATAATGTGAGACCACATATGGCAAATGGTGGCATACCACCAGTATTTAAGAAGTAATTATTTAAGCCGTAAATAATCTATACTTTTAAATTGCTCTAAAAATGGGAGTATTACCTTACAATCCTACAGTAACTTAACAATTATGAGAGCCTATTTATTAAATCTACTGTAAACGAAAATCATGACTAGAATGGTATGAAGCTATAAGATATGAGACTAATACTTATTGTATTTAACGAATTTTTAATAATTTATTGATTACTTAATCCTATTTCATAGTTCATTGGAACTTAGCAAACAGGTACTAAGTCTCGACCCGTAATTTTTGCATAGCTGCTATGTATAAATTACTATAGACATAAATACCATTTTGTAGGATAATCACATGGTTATACATCCAGTTTCAATAAATCTAAAGGGCTAAATAATGCAAACAAACTCTACTTCAATAATGAATGATGGTACATTCCTCCAAACTATTAAGAACACCTATAGAGATCAGATTAATATTGCCGTATTTAATAGCAATAACTGCATGATATACTGCTCTCAGGAATCTTTAAAATACGCGCCAATAAAAGACAGCAGTTATTACTACGGTCTAAGTTATAATAGCCCCGAGAGAGATCAAATAAAAGAGTTTTTTTTAACTAATTCAGATCATGAAATTACCCGAATAATGGAAGAATGTCAAAAAATTGCAAGTCTCCAAGAAAAAGCCATGAAGGAAGAACGCGCTATACATTTTATTGATCTTCTTAGTTATAATAAAGCATGTGCTCCATATATCTGTACTATCAATCCAATTTTCTCAGATGTCGGGCAGGTTATCGGAAATACGATGACATGGACAGACCAATATATGATTAATATTGGCGCGACTGACGATGGACATAAAAGCAAATTACTAAGCATAGAAAATATTAAACCTGCAGACTATAAGGGATTTACTCAACGTCAATATGCGACCTTATTCCTTCTGGCAAATAATTTTACACAACTCGAGATTGCTGAAATATTAGGCATCACTAGAGGTACTGTTTCACAAGTAATCAATATGCAATTATGTCCTAAGTTTGGCTTATTAACACAAGATAGCGTAGCTCTAAAAAAACTGGCAATAGATTCTGGTATTAAACAATCAATTCCTGCTAGCTTATGGCCAAATAAAATCATCTGCATTAGACATTAGTTTCCTCTATCCAGATGTTAAAAATAAAGCAGCACATGAAGTGCTGCTTTATTTGAAGAAACATAATCAAAGTATCAAATAACCTACTGTCCACCACGAACCGGAAACAGCAGAAGAGTACCCATATTGCTACGAGATGAAATGCCGCCAGTAGTAAAATTGATGTTCAACACTTGGGTGGTAGTGATAGCATAAATGGTGGAAGTCCAATAGGCATTTTGTTGAACATTAGCAAAACAAGCACCGCTACAGGCGGGTGAACCAGAACTGCCACTACCATACTTCAACCAGTCAGCTGATGAAGCATAAGCATAATTTACTAGGCTACGCAACTCATTAATATTCGGCATCCGCCAATCACTATAACCACACCAAGTGCCACTATCTGCAGCGGTTAAGGCAGCGTTCCAAGTGAGAGTGCTACCGCTATTTACTGCATTTAAGTCTTTTACCCACATGAGACCAGTCAGATTATCGGTAATGCAGTTACCACTTGCATCCGCAACAAAGCGTGTAGTTGGCCAAGCTTTGCCTTTTTGTAATGCTCCATCCGAATTAGCTGGTGCACTAATTGGCAAAGTGCTAGTTTGTCCAGTTTGTGGCACCAGTGCCAGATTAGGAGCATAACTGTTACCACGAACTGGAATCAGCCAATACTTAATGCCCTTGTTATTACTTGAAATAAAGCCCAGCGACATATCGAGGATCAACGCATTGGAAGCATAGGTAGCACTACTGCTCGAGCTCCAGTAGTAGTTCGCCTGAACATTACTAAAGCCAGCACCACCACTAGCAATTGCAGCATTCAACCAGTTAGTTGTTTGATTACCTACACCATAGTTAATCAAACTTGCTAATTCATTGATATTCGGCACACGCCAGGTTCCAGCTGTTTGGCTACACCAAGTGCCAGCCGCTGCAGTAGATAAGCTAGTATTCCAATTTAGGGATTCACCACTATTAACTGTACTTAAATCTTTTACCCAGATTAAACCAGTCAGATTATCAGTGATGTCACAACCATTGTCGGTAAAGCGTGGATTAGGTGCAGTACTGCCACCATTAGGTGCTACTGCCCATGGAATCCCGGCATGAACATTGCCATCTGCACCAGTAATGCTAGTTACATTTAATGGCACTGTTATGGTTTGCCCCGTTTGTGGCAGATATACATATGGTGCAATTACTGTGCCAGTTATATTGCTAAATGTCTGTGGTGAAGCATTGCCATTGATCGTAGTCCCAGTTCCGGTCGCATTTACAGTTAGGCTTATATTTGTATATGTATAGGCATTAGATGCATTATTTACATCCATACTGTTAGGTTTGTTTACTGGATCCCAGAATGAGTAATTACCAGATCCTGTATATGGGTTTATAATAAACACACAGCTTTCCGCGCCAGATACTGCACTATTTAAAGAACATGAAGGTGGTGTCACTACAGCTGGACCACTTAATCCAGTGACCGTTGGGGTTACCGTGCTGCTGCCACCAGTTATTGAGGCACTAAAGACATAGGAGCTACCCATAATCGTCTGCCAGTTAGCTACCGGACTAATTGTCACTGCTGTCGATGGCACTTCTACTGTCACATAAGTCACATTACTAGCAACTGGCTGACTGATTCCGCGTGGATTCGCTCCATCTGTCCAATTCTCTGTCATTACATTTTGATTAAAATTATTAGTTGCTGCTGTCCCACTATTGATAGTATATTCTACTGTACAGCTATTGCTACCTCCTGTATTTGGTAAATTAGTTCCTGTTACTGATGCACATGTACCGCCACTTCTTGTCCAGCCAGTAGGTAAGCTACTATTTTCCACATAAAAATTGGTCGCATCCTCAGTACCAGTATTAGTAAACGTATAGGTTAACGTTGCATTAGCATTGGTATCTACCAAATATGGAGTACCTGAAGTCCCTGAGCCAGTAAAACCACTCGCACTAGGTCCGCTTATATTGATACTTGCTGCTCCTACCGAAACCCCTGTTAAGCTACTTGTCGCAGTAATAGGGCTCTGCCCGCTATATGGTACATAAATTGCATTTATGTCTGCTGTTGCCGGATTTACTACCTCAGCTGTTGGACCAAATTGTACATTTATCTTACAGCTAGCTCCTGCTGCTAATGAAGTACCGCATTCCTCTCCCACTGTGATACCTGTAGTATTGGTGGTAAACATAGTGCTATTCGCACCAGTAACTGAAGTACTAAAACTACTGCCATCGGTAGCTATATCGCCACTATTTGATATTGTAAATAAAACATTACTACTTGCATCGCTACTATTAGCAAGTATACTACCAAAATCATAGCTGGATGGACTTATACTCAAATTCGCGGTTGATTGCGTTACCTTATAATCTACTCCTGCTGTAGTTGGTGTTGGGGCAGGAATACCGTTATTATAATTATAGGCAATACTGATATTATCTGATGCTTGTGCTGTTACTGCATTATTAGTATAAGTAACAGTTAGAACACACCAACCAGCTGCCGATAAGCTATTACTAATTGTAGCTGGACTCGTTCCTTGTGTTACTGTACAACCATTTGTTCTACCACCACCAATATTACTTATGGTGAAGTTGCTGGGTAATGTTAGGACTATATTACTCTCGAGAGTATTTCCAGTATTTGTCAAAGTTAGCTCACGACTTACCGTACCTACTGCCGTAGTTGTAAAGAAATCATTATTCGGGCTAAATGCTGCGGTTAATCCAGCTACTGGTGTTGGACTTGGCGTTGGCGTTGGCGTTGGCGTTGGTGTAGGTGTTGGCGTAGGATTTACATTTTGATCTACTGTTCCGCTTGTAACTGTTTCGCTCTGACCATTGTTATAGCTTAAGGTTACATTGCCACTTGTTGCTGCTACTGTTGGATTCTTTAATTTTAGTGTTGCTGTGCTTGTCGCTCCACTAGTTAAACTCGTCGGGTTAAATACAACTTCTACATTCGGATTATTTGATACCAATTGTTGCAATTGGGCTACCGTATCTCCCGTATTACTAAAAGTTATTATCTGTTCTGGATTACTTGTCGTCAGATATACTGCCGATGGTAGCATCTCAGCTATTCCTACTCCGCTTGTTGTAGTTAGTGTGCTACTTGCCGTTGCTGTCGATACCACAGTACCATTTTGTTGTGTCTGTACCTTGATTGTCTGACTGGCATTATTACCTGATGGTACTGGTAACAGAATGCTAAAGGTTGAACCCTGTGCACTATTTACAGTACCGATTATTTCTTGACCAGGTATTACCACGCCACTATTATTTACCAGCACTACCTGATTAAAACTCCCTGCATTTGCTGATGCTACTAGTGCATTTACCAATATATATGGAGTTCCTTTTATCACCGTCTGGTAATAGCTTAATGTTATTCCATCTGCTCCACTTCCAGTAGTATAGGCTGATTGCCCTATACCAATTACTGGTGCTGAAGTAGCTGCTTTTGCCGATTTTACTAATTTAGTCAGTAAGCTACTATCATTACTAATATTAAAAGCAAAGCTTCCGGCTATTGCTCCTGATTCTACTAACACTCTTATATTACACTGGCTATTTGCCGCAACAGTTGCACAATTCGCTGCACTTAGTGGATCTATGCTTACTCCCTTACCGCCTCCTATTGCATCAGCTAAAGAATAATGAAGGCTTTTTATCGCACTATTACTTGGGTTATTAATTACAACGTAACTATCCCCAATACTACCTGATTTGCTATAAATCACTTTCGGTGGAATTACTTGTAGTACGCTGGCATCTCCATTGCCACCATTACTACCAGAGCTACCACCATTGCTACCGCTATTACTACAGGCGGTTAATCCAAGACTGCCAGCTAGTAATATAAACATCAGCTTTGGTGTTAATTTAATCATGATTTTATTTCTCCCTATTTTTATTTCAAACCATCACTTTAGCAGGATTAACACCCCCCAACAATCAGCACTCTTTGCTGATATTAATCCAGAATTTATCTATACATCCTTATTTATAATACTTACAATCAGACTTAGCTAGTTAAGAGTATTGTAAATTTTTTATCAAGTGTTGCATAAAGCAGCATAAATATAAATTATTTATTATTTGCTTAAGATGCTAATTAACAGTCTATCTTATAACAATCATTGATTAAAAGAACATACACAACAGATCATTCCACCTATTTTAAAAAAGATATTTCAATAGTATTTTCTAGCACTATCAGCAAAATCTGCTGATTGTAGCAACTAAATTAACTTTTGTATAATGGTCCCCTGAATCTACATCTTCCCCTATTAATTAGGCTTTAAAATTAATAACATTTCAAGGATTTAATAAATGAAATATGGCTCTCATAATACTAAGCTTTCAACCTTACTGTTAAGTTTGTTTGCAATCAGTGGTTGTAATGGAGGTAGTAGCTCAAATAGCACACCCTCTCAGCCGACCAATACAACTGTAAAGGTTGGACACTTTGATTTTGGCACTGGAAACTTCAGAACTAAAACAAACTATAGCAAATTTGCTTTAACAGGCACAAGTAATACTAGTCCTATCGGTTGGAATAGTGACATTAATGCACCCGCACCTTCAAGCTGCTTTACCTATACAGCATCACTTACTGCACCATCTGGCACTACAGCACTGGGAAATATGGTGAGCGAAGAACAATTCACTAACTCGTTAGGACTATCTGCTTCTATTTCTGCAACATACGGTATTTTTAGTGCCTCAAATTCACTTAATTATTCTAGTATGACTTCTTCAAATGCAAATACTATTTCAATTTTTGGTACAGCAAAAGCTTCATATGTTCTAAGTATAGAAGCTACAGGGTTAAATAGTTTTGGACAACAAGTACTAACCAATGATCCAAATCATTTTATATCTATCTGTGGAGATAAAGTCGTTAATTCATTACCGCTTATGGTTCAAGATGGTGTAAACCTCGTCTTTACTAGTAATAACACCACAACTTCAACCGATATATCAGATAAAATTGATGCGGGGATCAGTATTGTTAATCTGTCTGCAGAGATCCAATCAAGTAATAGTTCAAATAAATCAACATCCCAATCAAACTATACCAACTATACTTTTGGTGATCCAGCACTTTTTACCCAAGATTTTGATTATACGAGTCTGGCAAGCTGCTTAAATAGTGGTGATAGTACCGCATGTAATACATTTAATACTAGCGTTCAAAGTGCTTTTAACGTAGCAATCCAAAATGCTGAAACTAAGCTAAATACAGATTCTACTAACTGGTTTAGTATATATGCAATTGATAATGGAAAAATTTCAGACAATGACCAATCATTTATACTAGCGGATCTCAGTTCTATTTTAACCTCAGATCAGTTACAACAAATTAAAAATCAGCAAGATAATCAAATATTAGCACCATATACAGATATAATCAAATACAATCTTGAACTCTTAGAAGATTTAGATGCAATAAAAGCAAAATTCAATGATGTAAATGGATTAAATAATACTCAGCTTAGCGTTAGCACATCACTAAATTTCTCTAATGTAATGACTGATTATGCCAACGCAATAGGGTTAGCCTTTAGCTCGCAGAATACTTTACTTTAAAGAAGCATTAATTTCTAATAGCGATTAGAAAAACATCTGTTACTATTGAGAAAAATGCATAAAATCACTCCATATCAACAAACTCAGGTTCTTTATTTACTTAGATGTTTCTCCTCGGATTGGAGTCCAGAATTAGATAATATATTTACCTAGGAGTCTGTTGAACTAAAACATTCTGAGGTACATTAAAGCTAAGAATATTTATATTTTGTGGCTAATATAATTAAATAAATGATGTAAATATTAGAGTAAGTCATGTTTTATTTTTTATAATTGTTGCATGAACAAATAGTTCAACGTACTCCTAGAGAGATTTTAAACAATATTGTTAATGTTACTAAATATACAACAAAGTGCGCAATTATATTTAATATAGACCAATTTATTTGCACACATATATCATTAGGAGAATCATATGAATTTATTTTCATTGGCTGACATTGTAAAATGTATTATTGAAACAGAAAACATTAAATTAAAAAACGAAGACGTTACTCATCCAACAACGATCGGTGAAATGTATGAAGGTTTAACTAAAGAGTGGGTTTCTAAATTAGAGCTGTTAAATCATTTTAAAATACAAATTTATAAAAATTCATTTGTAGATGGGTGTAGTACGGAGTATGATTTAATTTTAACTAGAGAATGTAACCCAATAGAAATTCCATATACAGGAAGATATAAGATATCTCCAAAAGATATAATAGCAATATTTTCTATCACTAAAACTCTTTATATGGACAAAATATTTAGCTCAATCGATAACCTAAAATCTTCTAATGAAGACTTTCTACATAGCGGTGATCTTAGTCAAGAACAAATTAATATCATAGAACATTCAATCAATAACCTTTATAGAAATAGAGAAATCACACAAGAGGCTGAAGATAAAATGCTTCTAGAAACTATAAAACTTGATGCTATGATGCCATTAAGGTTTATCATAGGTTACAACAGTTTTTCTAGTGAATCATCTTTACGTGAACATTTTATTGAAAAGTTAGAGAAACTAGTAAATGAAGGTAGTAAGCTTGGATATGGACCATTTAGATTTCCAAATCTAATTATTTGCGATAAATTTAGTATTCTTAAGTCTAATACCATGCCATATAGTCCAACTTTTGATGGTAAGCAGTTGGAGTTCCTAGTAACATCACCGGTAAATCCTCTTATTTTTTTACTTGAGATACTTTTCACCAGATTGAGTTACTTATTTGATAACTTCCCTCAAGACGTATTTAATGATTATTATGAGGAATACCCTTTGCACCCGTTTATTAGCGCTGAGCCTTTGAAAGGTCTGGGATGGAAATATAATTATCATGACATAGATGAATCACAATTTAATAAAACGCAAGGCGAGCTTCGAGAAAAACCCCCATATTGATAGATGGATGCATTGCTGCAATATTTCTTATTTTGAGCAAAAATAATAAGATAGTAACAACCGATAAGAATTTTATAAATTTTCTTAGTAAGTTTGGTTATAGTATAGATAAATTCTTTGAGCATGAAGCTGTAAGAAAATTTACCTATACTTTAGATGATGTTTTATATCAATCCACAATAAATTTACATGTGTTTTTTACTCCTGATGGGCGTGACTTTGCAATTGATTGCAGTATGGAATATTTTCAAAATATTCTTGCACAACTAAATCAATCTTGATGATATTATCAGTAAGTGTAACTAATAGTTTTATTATATTATATGTTTAGCCTATAAAAACTCTTATTTTTCTGTGAGTTCTACAATCTAGTGCAGCAAAAACCCTTAGATATAAGGAAAAACACACTCTAATCTGTGATGAGGTATAAGCACATTTAATTATTCCAACACAGAATAGTAGTATAAAGATTTTACAAAAACATCAAATTAGCTGCGTATTTTAGAATAAATATGTATCTATATCACCAAGAAAAGATACACAAAATTAAAAACTGCAAAGATAAAAATCAAAGATGTAGTTGAAATTATTAACTATAATTAATTTTTTATTTGAAAGGTTTCAATAATTATTACCCAAATGGATTGTATTCAGAACTTTCATGCATAAATTTATTTCCTGCGCAGTTGGATTCAACTGGGTCTGGAATGTTATCAAACGAATATGTTAATTTTCTTGATACATTAAGCAATTCTTTAAATTCTGGTCTATCCTTATCAAATCGCCCTAGCATTAACGGAATTGAACCAACATGTGTTAAATAAGTAGGTCTACCAGTGTGAAGCAAGTAGCACTCACTATCCTTGAGTAGGTTCAACATACCAGCAGTTACTTTGGCATTTAGCTGACGATTGTATTTCTTTTCAGCATCCTGTTTATCTATCACCGCAATATTTCTAGTTGTGGTACTTGATTCAACATTTACTGCAACAGTTCCAGATGATTTTTCAATTTGAGAGAAGATGAATGGGTCATTAGAGCCATAGATATAGCTATAGCTACAATTAGCAAATAAAGTTCCCACCATTTCATCATTGGTTATTCCAAGTTGCTGAGCTTTTAATAGAGCCGCAGTTTGATAAGCCGTAAAGCATTGGATTCCCTTACCACCTCCTTCTGTGAATATCTGTATCATATTATTATTTATGTATTTGAAAAATTCATCAGCTACTAAAGTAATATGTCTAGATTTGTTGGGTGTTTTCTGGATAATAGCAATAATAGCCTGAATAATTACATAAGCAACATCGGTTTTAGCTTGTATATACCATACTCCACCATTATCAATTATTGATTTGATAGTTGGTGTATCTGGATGTTTAGAATTGATACATTCCCAATTACAATATACTTCAAGAGTCGTTTGAACTTTTGATTTATCTTGTGGCTTAATATCTTCATCAAAGAACTTTGTTAAGTATGTAGTCATAATGTCTTTAATTGTTATTTGGTTTTCTTGACTAGCAATAAAGCTAGCGATTTCAAAGATTGTTTGACGTGCCTGTTGTTGATAATAGTCGGTAGCCATATCTTGAGTCTTCTGTAAATTACACAGTTGAATTAGTATCTCATATAAAGTATCAACATCTTTTGAATCCAGAATATTAAATTGCGCTGGAGAAGTCATACCAAATTCCATATAGGTATAAGGTAAGCCTAATTCTTGAGTAGCTTTGTATAAAATTGGTGGCATAATATCATCGCCACCTTCTTTAACATCAAGCATAATTACTAATGAACCATTCATTAACATTTGTACAGTAAGAGGTTGGAGGATTTTATTTTTTCCTGCCTGACTGCGTCCAAGAGATTGCACATGCTTCTTCTTGAATGTATCGTAATTTTCATAAATTGGTTGATTATGTTCCGCATTCCAACCTAAAAAAATTAACCCCTTATCAATTTTAAAATATTTACTTGGGTCATATTGTTTAACTCCTCTCTTTTGGCGTTCCTTATAAGTTTGCTCAGAATCTTTTTCCAGATTATAATTAGAGCGAGATATCCAGTTTAAAAATCTTTCAACATACAGCATTATATAGCGCATAAAGATTACCCAGCACCCAAAGCCAATTCCTACACCAAGTATAAACGGTAATACCATTACCCATAACCAGTCATTAAGCGCCTGAATTTGTAAATTCTGATACTCATAAACTAAGCTATCTGGTAGTGAAACTGTGATTGAATATAAATAAAAGCTAGTTAAAGTGAAAATACAAATTGCATAAATTCGTAGCAAGAGAATTTTAACTGTGTGTTGATAGCGCATTATCTGTAAACAAACAAACCCCAATCCTCCTAGGAATAGGTATGCATATGCAATATACAAAACACCACAAAAAGCTTGACGAGGCAGAGTTAAAAATATTGGTAATATTACTCTCAAAATATAAATAAAATCATTTTCCATAATAGACTCCTGCGATTAACAATACATGCCGAGGAAAGCACAAAATAATTCGTCCAGAATTATTTCCTCAGGGGTGCCACCAGCAAAAAAACTCCCCAGAGTTTTTAGAAGTCCCCAGACTTCGGTTGCGCCAGTGGGGATGGTAAATCCCGACCAGTGCCGAGCAAGACAACAGCGCCACGCGCGTCTCGTTCAGAGATTGTCGCCCATCGAGGCCTCCCGCATTTAAGCTCAATGAGTTTGATGAACGGCAGTGAAATCGAACGAAGTTGAGCGACGCATTTAACTATTTCAATAGTCAAAATAGCGATAAATGCGGGAGGCCTCGATGGATGAGAGGCACTGGTCGCAACAATTCCAACATAACTTCATCCCTAGATGAAAAGAGCAAATCGTTGTCCAGACGTAATTTGCGCTGTGTTATGTTAAAGACCACGCCATAAAAAGAATTGGGATACTCGTTATATATATTCGCTGCACTCACAAAACGAATAACTATAACGAGTAGTTTTGAATAAATTTACTCCTTTTGGTTCATAAAATCAGTCATTTCACCTCTGATTTTATTAACCAGTTTACGTAAATTTTGTTCAAAAGCTGAATCAAGATTCAAGCTTAACCCAAGTTCTTTGGCATCTTTTTTAAGATTTTCTAATTCAGTTAGTAACGATTTAGAAATCTTAAATCTAATTTCAGCTTGTGGCTGAATACGTGAAATTAATGACATGTTAATTTACCCCTGTAAAATTAATTTGTTTAAATAATTGTGGTAATCAATAATATTAATAAACTCAAAATACTTGCGATATTCGGGGGTTAAAATAACGCTCTTGTTATTTTTACCTTTTACTGAATTAATCGAATTAAATGTCCTACTCATAATGTTGGCAGTTACATTATCTGTACATACATATAAAATTGAGGTAAATTTTTTATTCAAAGCATCCGCTAAACATTTATTAATTTTGGCTTTAAATGAATTAATATTTAGCTTATTCCTCTGCAACTCGATGCTTATCTGTACCGAACTTTTTGGTACAATAAGAACTCCATCTGGTTGAGAAGAATATAACTTACTACGAATAATATTTAGTTCATTTATCCAAGTAAAGCCAAAGGATAATGAAATTATTTGCAAACTTTGCACTTTTGTTGCATGTAAGAAATTCTGTGTGCTTAAGCGAAACTGGTAATACCGATATCCTAAGTTAATTGAAAAACAACCCAAATTAGTTATGGTATAAACATTATGACTTACATTATTCACCAAAATTTTATTAACAAATAATTTCCCTGTACCCACCAAACCATCCAATAACCTAGTGATACTTTGGCGATGCTTAACTTTAATAAAATCTTGTAAATTAGACACCGTAGCCCAATTATTTTCAGCAATAAAATTAAGAATTTGGTTCTTACGCTCAGTATTAATTATTAATTTATGAGCGTGATCTGTATATGCAGTTAATTTATAATTAGCTGGCAACTTATTTTGCATGGCTTAACCTAGAAGATAAATTAATAACTAATTTGCTCCAATTATTTAATGCAAACAATGCTGGTTTTAGTATGATAAACATGAAAAAATAAACCACGGGAATCAAAATAGCTAGCCGCCAATTCGACAAATATTTATCCAAATAATCATCTAATATCATGATTAAAATGCAGCTAATAAAAAGCATAAACAATGAAAATAATACTGGTGTAATGTATTTAAGATTCACATCAAGTAATTTATTTATTGCTCTAAAAATTTTTGTTTTCATAGTTTCCTCGAAAAATATTATTTTGTTAATTTTGGGTAACCTAGGTAACCCAAATGAAATTCAATTTATTGCTGACCAGACATGACATTCATTATTAATTGATATACTTTACTAAAGCCGTTATCACTAATTCTGTGATAGTAACGATAATAATCATTGATATCACACGACTCATTAGTTGGTAGGTTTGGAATTACTAGACTGATATTTTTGAATGTTTTATACTTACTAAGGATGCGTTGAGAAGTATTTAGACCTACATTAATTTTGCTCTGACAATCATTATCAACTAGTAATAAAATATTATTCGTAGAAATTAAATCTATTACATTAATTAAATTATTGGCACTAAACGCTACTATTGCAATAACATTAATATTTGGATTATGTAATATGAGTGCTTGAAATGCAGTTATTACTGTCGCATAGCCTTCACCAATAATAGCAACGCTATCATCTTGAATAGAGCTTTCATGATTAACAAAATAAACGCTACGTTTAAGAATTGATTGCGGATGAAATCTCTTTGTACCGTCAACATTAATATACTGAATGCCGCAGATATCGCTAGATATTCCATTGTAAATTGGAATCGCAAGTTGACCAAATCTAGTTAGTCTAATATCATCATGATGATAAATATAATCTAGGTTTTTGTTTACAAAATACGGATGATTATTAATATTCAATACTTTTAAGCTTGAATATAACTGTTTAAAATTCACTTGATTACTGTTCTCAAAGTTTTGAGCTAATGGTCTATTTGTGTAGCGCTCAAAACTATTACCATAGTTTAAAATAAATCTAAGCGTTGAGTCATTTTCGTAGTTACCAATAATAATAACTATATTTGTAGAATTTTTGAATGATTTTATCCAACCATTTTTGCCTTTGGGTTTATGATTGGTTCCGACTCGAAAAACTTTATTTGATAATAATGAATTATCTAATTCATTGACTGTAATATTTACATCAATAATCTTCACCTTTTCAATGATCTCACTGAAATTTTTTACTTTTATCATAATTTATATCCGTTATTAATTGTTATTATATGAGTAATTTTATTAATTTTGGTTACCCAAGTTACCAGTTAAGTTGAAAACCCTTCGGCAAACACAAATGTCTTATTTTGATTTGACTTTCTAATCTCAAAGCTATTTTGTCTTAGGCGGGAGCTAAATTCAGAGTAATGGACGCAACGATACTTACGCTCATTACAAAACCCAACATATAAATTAAACACTTCATTTAATAACCTCTTGCGGGTCTGGGATGGTACTAATAAATATTCATTGATAAATATTGCGACAGTACATTGTTCTACACAGTAACTATCGAGTATTTGCTTTGATTTTATTGATTCAGTAAATTTCATCTGTTTAGAAATTCGTATTGCACCTTCAATCACCCAATTTATAATTGCTGTTAACTCTGTTTGAATGATATTATTAGCCAAATTAATATCACGCTCTTGTGGATCAATTGTTTGATCAAAAATAACTAGTTGTAAACGTCTCATAAAAGAAAAAAATGAGTCTGAAACAACAGGAAGTTTGTTTGCATTAAAAAACATTCGCCCATAATTTGTTGTATGACTAGATTGTTGATACCTTTTTCTTATTGTTACGTGTTCTCTACTACATAACTTCTTAATCAAATCCAAATTTGTATTTTTTGACAAGCTTATTTCACTACCATAATTTAGCAACTTTCCTTCGAATGAAATTAGCTCTGTTGGTTCAAATAATTGGCTCCACGATAAAGTTGACACATTATCGATGCCAAATAAAGCTAATACAATTTGATGCAAGACACTCTTTCCATTAGCTCCATTACCTAAAAATATTGCTAAAAATTCTAAATTCAAATCTTTAGCAAGTACCGAACCAAATAACTCTTGCAATAGCTCTCTACTTTGTACCTCTGGAAGAACTCGTGATAAATAATTAAAGAAAAGTGGTGCTTCTCTATCTTTCGGTGAATATTCATATGGTAAACAATAAGTGAAATAATCATCATCACAATGTGTCAATAGTTCAACCCGATTGTTAACTATCTGTAATGTTCCATTTACAAAATTTATTTTAATAGTTTTACTATTAATCCTATCAAATGATAAGTTTGGCAAGATGACTAAAATTGTTTGCTGTAATAAAATTTGAAATTTTGCAGTTAAATATTTAGCAAAATTTGTTTTTAATTTTACTGCGCAATTTTTAACAAACTCATTCCAATGACCAGTTGAAATGTTTACCCATTTTGAACCATCAAAGAAATAGATGCTAGCAGCATCTTTACCAACTTTAAAACCAGCCGCACAAATATGTTGAATAATAAGTTTAGCAACTGCAACGGCTTCAATATCATTACTAACTGCTATCTCACCAGTCTTTGGATTAATAGAACTCTCGATATCAATTCCTAGACTTGCATAAGTGGGCAAGAAGTCAGCTATCACTATATTATGTACAATTTGATCTAGGATATTATTTATTTTCATCTAAATCTCCATATTGTTTAATTCCACCGCTCGCAAACCATTTATCAAGCTCTTGCTTATCATAATAAAATAAACTTGGCGTAACGTAATGGCGGGGAGGAAAATTGCCACAGCGCTCAATTTTGCGAATAGTATTTGGACAAATCTTTAAATAAATTGCGGCTTCTTTTTGTGACATGGATTTTAATATTTCAATACTCATTTTGCATTCCTTAAAATAATTTGAGTTTATTTGCGCGCAGAATGAATATTAATAAATTAATCAAAATTAAGTTATTAACGGTACAGAGTGTATCTCCGTTTTCTTCATAAGATTTTATAGTGATAAATATATGAACATTAGCAATGATCTGAATAAAAAAATCACTCGGTTTAATTACCAGAGTGATTTTTCAACGGTTTGAGATAATAAATAAAACTGTAGTTAAATATTTAACATAAATTTATACCGTAAACGTTCTTTATCAGTATTCAAATTGAATTTTAAATAGATATTTTCAGTGAATAATTCTTCAGAATAATCGGGTGAAATTGGTTCATTTTTTTCGTATAAAAGAATAAATCCTCTATCGTTTATTAATTTCTTGATCTTTTTTACGATTTCTTTTTTGTTGAAACCAGACAGTCTATCAATTGGTAGCTCTGTTCTATCTTTACCTTGAGACGTTAACATTTGAATATAGGAAATAAAATCATTATTAATGCACTCATCACCCATGGAGACATCAAGTAATTTGCGTTCGTCAAACGACATACATTTCTTCATCTCACCAACCATTATATTTGAATAAAAAACCAGTGACTTAGCATTAATAAATAGCTCTCTTAACACATTAATAGTAAAAATAAATAGTTCATTTTCAGAACGATTCAAACTTTTTATTAGCTTTAATTTATCTTCGAATATAATTTCAACTAAAGTGTTATTAATAAAATTAGTAGCTGCATTTTTTTTATTAGTTCTTATCGAACTTAGTGTATCAGTTGAATAGTTTATGTATAGATATATCAGATAAATTTTTGAAAGAATAAAATTTTTTCCATCAACAACTTCCGTATCT
Organism: Neisseriales bacterium; assembly: GCA_008017145.1. The sequence goes on along the minus strand of SSGY01000144.1, from coordinate 5,722 downwards.
TGAATATTAAAAAGTTCGTATAATACTTCGACTAGAGCTAATACATATGATGCACTATTTATTACAAATATATTATTTGGCAAACATCTAGCTAATTCCTCATCAATCAAAACTGCATTATGTTTTTTTTCTTTCATATTATAAACTGATAATAAATCACTTTTTGATTCATCATCTAATGTACAAATTTCATAAATTATTTTATTTTCAAGTTGTAATATTCTATTGTTAACCAAATATAATCCTTCTCCAAATCGTGAGCTTACAAATTCCTCTAAATTGAAATTACCATAAAAAGCTTTCCCCTTAAGCCGAGATTGGCTAAAAGCATTAATATTTGGAACATCATCATAAATCTTTATTACATTAAACGCATTAAATATTTCACTATTTAATTCAAAAAATAGCTTATTTTTTACTTTTCCTTCATTCTTCTTATCACAAATTGGCATCCTATCAGTAAACTCTTCTTCATAAATGTTTATTATTTTATTCAGGATATCTATTTTAATTTTTAAATATTTGGCTTCTTGGTATTCTTCCAAACTATAAGTATTGTTAACATCAGTTAAAAGATATTTTTCTTCACATGTTGAATAATAATCTTTTATTTTTTTTATTACAAAAATACTCATTCTATTATTACTAATATCAGCTATCTTTTTATATTTAGTACTCTTATCAAAATTATCTGCTAAGTAATCCAACTCAGAATTTTTTTTTACATGTAAAACAGTGTTTGAAAAATCATCAAAACAAACTTTATTGTTTGAATCAAAATTATTTAAAATATACTCCATTATTTTTATAAATTGTGTCTTCAATATTTGTATTTGCTTGATTGAACTAAAATACTCTTCAATTCTAATATCGTAAACAAAATGATTTTCCGCTGCATCAAAAAGATTTATTTCATCAATAATAGCCTGTTGAAAAATATTCATTTTTTTGGTTCTTAAGTATTTATCATAAAGCCGTCTTCTATCAAAAAAATAGCTATCATCATATTTAAATGAAACTAACTCATTTCTTTCGTTAAATAATCTTAAATTATTAATTAGAATCCTTATATGATGTTCTTTAAAGCCCTTGTCAAGATAATCTGTTTGCAAGATAAGGTATGCAAAACGAGAAAAATCGTGACTAAACTCAACTTTGTTTCTATTAATAGAGTTTTCTAGAAGATAAAAATCAAAACTATAATAAAAAGATGAACGATTTTCATCTCTTGTTATGAATTCTTTATATCTCTCATCAAATGAAGGCATAATAATTTTTTTACTCAATTTCTTTCCTTTCAACATAATCTATATAATTAGCAATCTAAGTTATAAATATTTTCTAAATTGAAACCTAAGTCTACCAAACACTCATCGACAAAATCTCCCCACCATTTGAACACGCCATATTTTGACTCAATGTATCTTGGTTTAACAGAATAGTGTTTACTGACTTTAGACCTGATCTCATGGCCAACACATAGTTCTATTACATGTGGTAAAAATTTCTCACTCTCATTAGCTATATTTACAAAGGCACGTCGAAAATCATGTGGCGTCACCCTATTCTCAATAGACTGACCAAGATTAATTGACATTTCATTTAAAAAATCAATAAAATAATTTTCAGATTTTGGCGATATACCTTTAGCTGTAACCACAACGTATCCATTTTTTGAATGAGTTTTTAATTTATTCAATAACAAGATGGCTTGTTTAGATAATGGTAGTACATTTATACTATTTACCTTAGTCTGATTAATATTAATACACATCTGATTGGTTGATTTATCCGTGATAATATCTTCAAATTTCAAATTCAAAAACTCACCCCTTCTAATTCCCAACAGCAAAAGCAGATGCAATTGATACTTAACTCTATTCGGAATATTATCTGAGTAAATTGATTTTAATAATGGCTTTAATTTATCTTCATCTAGATAATTATTATTCTTTAGAGCATGTTCAGGTGTCCAATATACCTCTTTAATTAACTTCACAGGATTTTTAGTAACATATTCATGTTCTTCAGCATAGTTCATAATCCAATTCATGATTAACTTTAGTCTTCGTGCTTGAGCAAAACACTCCCTTTTTTCAAAACCATCCAATAACCTAGTTTTAATAATTTCTGCTGTTAAAATAGTAATTGGAAAAGCGCCAAGTGCATCTCTAATTTGCTTAACAGAATGTAATTGCGTTGGTTGGGTTTTTGGCTTAAATTTTAAAACCTTACTATTTACATATTCATCAAGCAAATCATTTATATATTTTTTCTTGTTAGATTCAACCTTTTTTATCAAATTAGGATTAACCTCCCCCGAATCTCTTTCTGATTGCATATTTATAGCCTTAGCCTTAGCCTCATCAATTGCCATACTTGGAAAATAGCCAAGAATGATAGTAGTTTCTTTATTTGTATTCTTATCTAGATATCTAAAGATAAAAGAACATAGCCCCTTCTGTGATACTTTGAGATATAAATTTTTAACAGCTGGTACTTTATAAAGCCTTATTTTGTCTTGTGGCTTATTTAAAAATTCATTTTTGATTACTGAGTTGGTAAGTTTATTCGTCGTCATTTTTATTACCTTATTTATTAATAACGTAATAATATCATAAAAAAATAAACACGTGTTTAAACACGTGTTTATTTGAGTTTTGATGCGTTTTGATGAGTTATTATTTGCTGTAGAATTTTGCAACTACCATTTATACCTTTATAAATCAATGTATTATAAGCTCACACTAACTCACGCAGGCTCATAGAAATTAAAACCGCTTGGTATAACCATGACAATACGGCAAAGTTCCCTTATGATCATAATAATCACGATGATATTCTTCGGCAATCCAAAATGGAGCCATCGCTAATAGTTTAGTTGCAGGCTGATAACCCAGCTCAATAAGCTTTGCTATTAATTTTTCTGCAACAGTTTTCTGTTCCTCGTTGTAATAAAAAATAGCGCTTAAATATTGATTGCCAATATCCGGACCTTGACCATCCTGTTGCTCTGGATCGTGAATTTCAAAAAAGCATTTAAGAATTTGCTCAAGGTTTATTCGTGTCGGATCAAATACTACACGCACTACTTCCAAGTGCCCGGTGGTTTTAGTGCACACTTCCTGATAAGTTGGATTTAATTTATGCCCACCGCAATAACCAACCTGAGTTAATAAAACTCCTGATAATTTCTGCAAATAATACTCCACGCCCCAAAAGCATCCGGCAGCTAAAATAATTTCCTCACTATCAACAACTTGAGTATCAGCAACAAAATCTAACGATGCTGAGTTGACACAATGACGGGTATTTTTGGCGGTGAATTGTTCACCATGAAATACATGACCCAAATGCCCAGCACAACGTGAGCAAATAATCTCAGTTCTTCTACCGTCGGCATCTGGTAATGACTTTACCGCCCCATCAATTTCACCATCAAAGCTAGGCCAGCCACAAGCAGAATGAAATTTGCTACTGGCACGGAATAATGCTAAGCCACAATTACGGCATAAATAAGTTCCCATTTGATCATTATCCATATATTCACCGCTAAATGGATGTTCAGTTGATTTATTAATAATAATCGCGTGTTGTAGTGGTGTTAAACTTGAAGTTTTTAACATGATTATTTTTCCTCTATGAGATATTTCAGATGCTAAGAAGAGCAACTTAAGATAATTTTTGCAGCATCACTCGGCGCTGCTTGATAGTATTCCCGATAAATAGCAGATTCTGTAAATGGATTGTTAAGCGCATCGAACAAACGATTAACTTCGCTGTAATCACCAATTTTAGCACGCTCAATTGCGACTTGCAGCAGATGATTACGTAAAATTAAGGCAGGATTGCTACCCAGCATAATTTCTTGCCTCGCTTCAGGAGTTAACTGTTGTTGCTGATAACGTTTCTCTAAGCGGCGACACCAATTTAGCAAAGCCAATGAAGGATAATCACGTTGTAATTGCTGCTGTCCAGTTAAACCATAGCTAAGTTGCCGCCAAAAATAAGTCCAATCAATTTGTTCTTGCTGCATAATTTGCAATAACTCGTCCAAAAGTTTTCCATCTTCATCTGTAAACTCACTTAACCCAAGCTTTGCTGCCATTAATGAGGTATATTTCTGATTATAAAAATCAGAGTATTTGCTAAGTGCTTGTTCGAGATTATCAGTTTCTGCATATATGGAGCTTAACGCTTCGGCTAGACGATATAAATTCCACCAGCCTATATATGGTTGTTTGGCATAAGTATAACGCCCTTCACTATCGGAATGATTAAAAATTTGCTCAGGATTAAATTTATCCATAAATGAAAATGGACCATAATCAATGGTTAACCCTAAAATTGACATATTATCACTATTCATTACCCCATGCACAAAACCAATGCTTTGCCAATGAGCGATCATTTCGGCAGTTCGCTTAACAACTTCCTCTAGAAATAGAACAATATAATCGGAATCAAATAAGTTAATTTCAGGGTAATAATTTCTACAAACAAACTGTACTAAAGTTTCTAATTGCTTAGTTTGTTTCTGGCGAGCAAAATACTCAAAGTGTCCAAACCGAATAAAGCTTGGCGCCACACGTAAAACTACTGCTGCCGTCTCAACTTCTTCGCGAAAAATGGGATCGTGACTATGCAAAATTGCTCCAGCCAAGGTAGTAGGTATGCCTAGTTTATCCATTGCATGTGATGCCAGATACTCTCGAATAGAAGAACGAAGCACTGCCCGACCATCACCCATCCGCGAATATGGTGTTTGACCTGCGCCTTTTAATTGTAGCTCCCAGTTTTCTACTTTGCTGGTTTGATGTTCCGCGATTAGTATTGCCCGACCATCACCTAGACGTGGTACAGGAACGCCAAACTGGTGCCCCATATATACCGAAGATAATGCTTGATATTCTGTAATTACTTCCTTACCACTTAGGATATTCGTTAACTCTACGGCGGAAAAATCCAACTCAAGATCGTTTAATAGCCGCGAGTTAACATGGAGTAGGTGTGGGTTTGTAAGCAATGGTGTTGGTTGTACAAAACTGAAATAAGTTTCACCAAGCTTAGCAAATTGAGGATTAAGGTTAATTTTCATATCAGAAGCTATAACTTTATAATAGTTGAGTATTTAAGTAATGTATTATAGCAAACCATTACCATGTTGATATGAAAAAGGCGCGTTTTATCACGCGCCCTCTATGTCAATACATACATATAGCTAATTCTGAAGCACTCGACGGACTCCCCATACCTGATTGCGATAGAAACAACTGGTAAAGGCACGGAAATCAGGTCCTTGGTAATGGCTATCAGATATAATCCAATTACCAGTATTATTAGCGGCACTCCAGAAATTACCATCACACTCACCATTATGGTAACCCCAGCTATCAATGTCCGTCTCAGGAGCAATCATACTTTCACTAATCAATGAACTCGAGCCAATTTTTTGCCCAGTCCAAACGATCACATGAGTAACTTGTGGGTTAATTGCTGTAGTTGTATAATCGTAAGCTAATCCGGCAATAAATAACAAATCACCAGGTTGTAAATTATTTAACATTGCATCTGTGACACCATTAGCGTTATAACCACCACTGCTAGTAAATACAGAAATATAGCCGCCATGTGCATTACAACTGGTATTAGTTGCACCACTACTTGGTGCAAGGCTACCATCAGCACAAACTAAGCTTCCAGCAGCAGTTCCATTTGCGTT
>SSGY01000016.1 GCA_008017145.1 Neisseriales bacterium | reverse complement strand
GGGTCGTTGAAGACTACAACGTTGATAGGTCGGGTGTGGAAGCGCAGTAATGTGTTAAGCTAACCGATACTAATTGCCCGTGCGGCTTGACTCTATTATTTTAGTAGTTATAACTAGCTACTTGAGTTTTATTGTGCAAGTCAATGTATATAAAAATAAAATAATATCTAACTATCCAAAATGTTAAAAAATCAGAAAACCAATGTACGATCAATTCGTTACGCATAGAGAAATTATAGATAAAAAATCTATAAAATAAATATGCTGACAACAGAATTGCTTGGTGACAATAGAGACTTGGTCCCACTCCTTCCCATCTCGAACAGGACAGTGAAACGAGTCATCGCCGATGATAGTGTGGTTCGCCCATGCGAAAGTAGGACATTGCCAGGCTCCAAATACTAAGCCCAGATTATCTCTGGGCTTTTTACATGTGTATATGGAAATAGAGCAAAGCTATACAGCGTCTGCTGATTGAATTGCAACTTATTTTTATGACATATACAAACTAATTCAAACCATCATATGTGTGGTTCATAGACATCGTCTCACTTTTTATGCGCTTTTTTCAGCTCTCGAAGAGCCATTTCAGCATGGTAATTTTGAAGCTGAATGTGCTCTTTGGTATTATCATATACATCATAAACTTCATCACTAAATCAATGGGACTTTTACCATTCAATGAACCATGTGGCCGATGCCAGTTATAATAAAACTCCAATTCGACTAATAATGTTTTCAACTCTCCAAAATTGGATAGATCTACTGTGGTGCACCATACCATAAAGCTTGGACACCTTCTCTCAAGAGATTGCTGCCACAAGATTTGTTAACTCAATCAATAGTTGAGATTTTTTACAACACTTAACTGAGTTAAGTTTTGTTTCTGTTTGGCTGGAATTTACTGCCTCAAATTCATTCGGAGACATATAGCCTAATTTTGAATGAATCCGATTAGGGGTATACCAGCCATTTATACTTATTGCATTTGATTAATCCTATCTATAGAAATATAGCCGTTTATTATTAATAAACAGCTATATTTCTAGCATAAAACAAAAGTTAATTCCAGTAATACTTCACAAGAATATAATCATAGGAACCAGCTTGAGTGTTACCCAATATTCCTTTATCTGTATAACCCGCAATATATGGATTGCCTATTACATCAACTGCAATACCTTTTCCATAAGTATTTCCAGCAGGCGAGCCGATTTGTTTAGTCCATGATAGCGTACCACTCTCGCTGTATTTAGCAATGAAGTAATCATTAGTGCCAGTCTGAGTCTGCCCGGAAATTCCTCCATTCGTATAACCAGTGATGTACGGATTGCCTGTGGAGTCGGTAGTAATACCATTTGCCTGGGTTGTAACGCTTTCAGCTCCAACTTGTTTAGTCCATAACAGGATACCACTCTCGCTGTATTTAACAATAAAATAATCATTAGCACCATTCTGGGTCTGCCCGGAAATCCCTCTAGTCGTATAACCAGTGACGTATGAATTACCTGTAGCATTGGTAATAATTCCTTGTCCTATAGTAGCACCACTTGCAGCTCCAACCTGCCTAGTCCATAACAAGATACCACTCTCGGTGTATTTAGCAATAAAGTAATCATAAGCACCTGTTTGAGTTTGTCCTGAAATCCCTCTAGTCGTATAACCAGTGATGTATAAATTACCTGTAGTATCGATGGCAATTCCTTTTCCTTGAGTTGAGCCACCTACAGCCCCAACTTGTTTAGTCCATAATAGCGTACTACTCTCGGTGTATTTAGCAATAAAGTAATCTTGGCTACCAGTCTGAGTCTGCCCAGAAATCCCTCTACTCGTAAAGCCCGTGATGTATAAATTACCTGTAGTATCGGTGGCAATACTATTTCCTTGAGTTGAGCCAGTTGCAGCCCCAACTTGTTTAGTCCATAATAGTGTGCCACTCTCGGTGTATTTAGCAATAAAGTAATCATACGCACCTGTTTGAGTCTGTCCAGAAATTCCTTCAGTTGTATAACCTGTAATGTATGAATTACCCATTGTATTAACAGCAATACTATTTCCTTTAGTTGAACCGTCTGCAGCCCCAACTTGTTTAGTCCATAATAGTGTACCACTCTCTGTGTATTTAGCAATAAAGTAATCACCAAAACCAGTCTGAGTCTGCTCAGAAATCCCTAGAGTTGTATAACCTGTGATATATGAATTACCCAGCATATCAATAGCAACACTGTTACCCTGAGTTGTGCCAGTTGCAGCTCCAACTTGTTTAGCCCAGTAGACACCAGGGAAAAGAGCAAAAGTATAAGGTTGTGAATAGCCACAGCTACTTCCAGCTGAACATGACACCGCACTACCGCTGCTCCAGTCAGCAATCTTATCTCCAGATGTCGCTGGATTTGTCAGGCAATAACTGTATGAAAAAGCACCATTGGCAAAAGTGTATTTGTACTGGCTGGAATTTGCATTTAACTCGGCTACACAACCGCCTGAATACATTGTATTACAGGCATAGAAATTAGATTGATCAGTCGTATGATATGTACCCGCTAATACACTAGTTGGTCCATTGAATGTGATGGTATTTAATGCGGTTGTACATGCTGAGTCGCTATAGAAGGTTAAACTCATACTAGTTACGCTATTGTCTTTCGATTCTACCATATACAGTTGATTGCCAATTGTACTACTCAGACGCTTATTATTGTTATTGACAGCCAATGGTGTATAGCTCCACAAACTCAGGTATTTTTGTAGTTGATTTTGTGTATTCGGGGCAGCAGGAAGTGAACTGTTGTTATTGCCACCACCATTACATGCCAGAAGTGTAGTACAAACTACAAAACCAATAGCTAATACTTTACTTTGCTTATTCATATCATATCCATTCTCAATATTGTTAAATCAACTAAGCATCCCAGTTCCATTAGTACTTTCATAGGTATCTGGACCACCACCTTGAATAAAATCAGATGCTATTAATTCTGTAATTTGTGGGCTTATATAATCTTGTTTTTCGTTTGATTTATTAATGATTAATTCAACTGAGTCTATTTGTTTTGAGTTGATTTTCATTAGCTATGACCTTTAAAATTTAGACGCTAAAATTAATATTTCGAAGGATCACTGGCTTGAGATACCTCAAAATAACTTGATGGTTTAAGTGGTCTGAGTAAATACTATACATTCGATGTTAGATTTTACCATAAATTTGATTTTTCTGTATGGTAGTGCTGCTGTTTTTATATCGATGAAGAAGAGCTTTGTTGATACATTCCAATTAGTCGCCTATTCAGTATGTTACGTATCCTAGCAATAACATAGTTTTGAAATTTTGAACTAGCCTGTTTTTCTGGTTATTTGCGCATGAAAATAGTTAGATTTTTTATATTGCTTGACAGCAACAACATCGCTAGCTTATAATATTGGTAGTAAAAATTATACTACTAAATACTCAAAGGAAAATAAAATGACAAAATTAGTTGTAATTACAGGCGCAAGCTCAGGAATCGGCAAAGCTACGGCACTACGCTTTTCTAAAGCAGGTTATGCTTTATTGCTTTTAGCACGTCGGATTGATAAATTAGAGGAGTTAAATCTTCCAAATACTTTATGCCGTAAAGTTGATGTTACTGATTTGGCTAGCTTTCAAGCTGCGGTGAATGAAGCTGAAGCTAAATTTGGTTCGGTTGATTTACTGGTAAATAATGCCGGAATTATGCTCTTGGGTAATGCGATTACGCAAAATCCAGTCGAGTGGCAGCAAATGCTAAATGTCAATGTAATGGGTGTACTTAACGGAGTTAAGGCTGTCCTTGAGGGAATGGTAAAACGCAATAGCGGTACGATAGTTAATATTTCGTCAATTGCTGGACGTAAAACTTTCCCAGATCATGCGGCCTACTGTGCGACTAAGTTTGCAGTACATGCATTAACTGAAAATATTCGTGGCGAAGTAGCTGGTTCTAATGTTAGAATGACGGTGATTGCACCAGGAGTAGTGGAAACTGAATTACTTTCTCATACGACTGATGCCGCGATTGTTGATGGTTATAAATCATGGAAAGCCAGCACCATTGAGCAAGGCTTGAATCCAGATGATATTGCACGCTCAATTGAGTTTGCATATAGCCAACCGCAAAATGTTTGTATCCGTGAGATCGTGATCGCAGATACCCGACAAGATGCTTAAATAAGAGAAACAGATGCAAAACTTATTAATAAGTTTGGAAAGCCTTGGACTTGCAAAAGCCGAGGCTTTGGTTTATAGTGATATTGTACAAAACCCTAACTCAAATGGTTCACAGATCACCAAACGTGTCGATCTGCCCAAGCCTTCGGTATATCTGGCACTCGATAAACTCTATCAACGCGGTTTGATAAATCTGATTCCAGGTAAGAGCAAACAATATCAGGCACAAGCTGCAAATATCGCGCTAGAGAAGCTGAGAGCAGAATTTAACAGCAATCTTGATCAAGCTTTAGCTGCGATTAAAGAACTGCAACAACATCAACCTCAGGAAGAGTTCATTCATATACGCGGTTATGACAATTTTATCGCGCAATTTAAAGCGATGTTAGCTAATACTAAGCAAGAACTCTATATCCAAAGTAATGCTGATCTCAATCAGTTTGCTCCTGAATTAGAACAACTCTCACAAGCAGGCGTTAAGATAATTATTTACTCATTTGGATGTAAATACGATTATAATTTTGCATGCGAAGAATATTATGATTCTGCTAAGCCATGCAGTAGCGCCTATCGCCTGATTGTAGTCGCAGATTATAAAGAGTCAATCATGAGCTACGGTCGTCCAGATAATGAATATCGGGCAATTTATACTCGGCAAGAGTTGCAAGTTAGTTTGCTGTCAGAAAATATTCATAATGCGATCTATTGGCTGAAACTTTATCGTGAACAACCAGATTTTACTTATCCATGTCGCTTGGAAACTTTGGCGGAGCAGGATATACATATTAGTGGTTATAGTATATAAAAATATTGGGAGTGGTAGTATGCAAATAGTAATTTTAGATAGTAACACTTGTGGCAGTGGCTTAGATTTTAGTGCTTTTAGTAAATTAGCGCCAACGATTATTCATGGTAATCTAACTCATCCGAATGAGATTTTAGCTGCCGTAGCGGAGGCTTCGGTGATCGTTGTTAATAAAGCCGTTTTGGATGCCAAACTTATTCAGCAACTACCTGTTTCAGTTCGCTTGATTGCAGTATCGGCAACTGGTTATGATAATATTGATATCAATGCTGCTGCAGCACGTAATATCCGCGTAGTTAATACACCAGGCTATGGTACCAATGCGGTTGCACAAATGACTTTGGCATTGATTTTAAATTGCGCTACCCAGTTAACTACTCAAGTTTCATTATTACGAAATACTGGTTGGAATAAAGAAGAGGGCTTATCAATCCCGATGTCTGAGCTGGCTGGTAAAACTTTGGGAATCGTTGGTTTAGGTGCAATTGGTAGTCGTGTGGCGGAGTTAGCTCTTGCTTTTGATATGCAAGTGATCGCTTATACTCGAACAGCAAAAGATCTTGACGATGTTGAAGAAGTAAGTTTAGCGGAGCTAGCTGTTCGCTCTGATTATGTGTCATTACATTGTGCTTTAAGTCAGGAAAATAGCGGACTAATCAATCGCGAATTTTTCGCCAAGATGAAACAATCTGCTTTTATTATCAATACTGCCCGTGGTGGGTTAATTGATGAAAATGCTTTAATTGATGCGTTACAAAATAAACTTATTGCTGGGGCAGCATTGGATGTTTTAACTACTGAACCACCCGCAAAAGATAATCCATTATTAACGATGCCAAACGTAATTGTGACACCGCATATTGCTTGGGGGCCACTTGAAGCGCGGCAACGTTGTCTGGATATTACCGAGAGCAATATTGCCAGCTTTATCTATGGTGAACCCCAAAATTTGCTTAATTAGTGAGCACCAATTCGTTCAACATCCCAAAAGATGATATTAGCACCTAAATAGTCCTCTGCAAATTTGCGAAAATCAGCTTTGCTGTAGGTTTTTTTAGTTTTTGGATTGACATAGCTATAATCTGGAGATTGTACTGCCATAGCAATCAGCGGTAATTTATGGCGATATTTATGAAAAAATGGATAACTATTGTGCATCTGTGCTTTTTTATACGGCACAACATCCGGACCACCTAAACCAATATTATGTGCTGATGCGTAGTGGAATAGTTTGCTCATATAGCCATGATCATTATCCCATTCACAAGGGAAGAAATTAACGTATTGGACGACATAGCTGTGCTTAAAGGCAGACTTGGCAGCCATCATGTTTTCAATTTCGGCATTAAAATAATTTTTGCAGTTAAAGCCAGTTTTGTCTTGTTCTTTTACATCAATTGCCGTCTCTGGCAGATTGATGCCATATATTTTCCCATCAAATTTCAATGCTAGAGCTTGCAAGAGCTTTTGAAAACGCTTACGGACTTCTGGATTCCACTGCGCAGCAACCCAACCACTGGCTTGTGGCATATTTTCTCCGGGTTTATCGTATTGTGGAGTAATTCCGCCCTCATAAATTGGATCACTCATTAGGTACGCGGGTACATTTTTAGCATCAGCATCAAAGAAACGATCTTGAATCTGAATAAATAATTTTTTATGGTGGGCATTAAGATATTTTAAATTTTGTTCAATTGGTGCAAAATTATAATTTCCCTTAGTTGGCTCCAATAGTTTCCAGCTATAAACTAATTGTACTCCGTTAATGTCAGGACTATCAATCTGCTTAGTATATTTTTCCAGTTGGTCGTGATTACCTCCTAAAAATAAAAAATTTTGCGTGGCAGGTTTGGTTTTTGCTTCGGCAAATGTCCAAATCCCAGAGCAGATTACAATTAGACTCAATTTAATAAATTTTTGCATGATGATGTGTTTCCTGTGCATTGTGTATGATAAATCCATAGCTGTAATTCGGTTTGCGTGTGGCTGAGATTCACAAGCTTCTCAGCGCTAAAATTAAGTTTCTGTAGTAACTGTGCGGAACGAATATTATCTGGCTGTGAAATAGCTAGTATGCTATCCAGTTTTAACTGTGAATGACAATAAGCAAGCGTGGCAAGTGATGCTTCATAAGCGTAGCCATGTCCAGCATAATGCTCAAGCAGGGCAAAACCAAGATCAATTTGCGGTAAGTCTGCACGCTTTATTAGACTGGTGATTCCTAGTTTAACTCCATCCACTTTACGTTCGATAACAAATAAGCCAATTTCTGACTCAGCATAAGTTTTTAGAACTCCATCACGAAGATAGTTAGTAGTAGCCTCCAATGTACGTAAACTCCGATCGCCAATAAAACGAATCCAACTTGGTTGATTCATTAATTCAAAAATAAACTCGGCATCGTCAAGTCTGATTTTGCGAATAATTAAATGTTCAGTTTGAGCAATCATCGTCATGTCCTTTTTTATATGTTCATCAGATGCGCACTTGTTCTACTTGTGCGACTGCAGCACCATTATTTATGTCCAGATTAGCTTGGTAAAATTCATCTGATTGAATTAAATCCAGCTCAAATCCATGTAGTGTTTGAATCTCAACTTTACCATGTTCCATTTTTAAACCAAAGACATGCCCGCCAACTTGTTGTTGCTCATCAATAAAATGGAAATGAAAGCCAGGTACATTGACTTGCGCCAAATAGTTAGGAAACCATACGCCAACCAGAGTTCCTCTAATATTATCAAAGCTAAAAGTACGTTGCAGATCAGGCAATATTTCGACTAATTTACGATATGGGCGACAGGTACATTCTTCGCTACGTAACTCAATATGATTAAAAATGCCTTTAATTTTGATTGCATAGATCAGATTTGCTGAAATTAGTTGTGGTAGTAATTTTTGCTCTAATTCGGCAAAACTAGAAGCCGTGATCTCAAATGAGTGTTCGGGGTTAAATTTAGTTATTACCGCAAATGGTGAACAGGTTTCTGGCGCTAATTGATTGAGTTGTCCGCGAGCATCCGCTCTAAAGAATTTACCATCACAAACAATCAGTTCACCATCAATTGCATCCAGTGCACCAAGCCCAAAATCACCGTGTTGACTTAATTTCTCCACTGAAGCATCGCCATCATAAACTGCTTGGAGTAATGAATTGATAGTTCCAGTTTGATAGATTGATTGTTTCGTGATGTTTTTCATGTCTTAGTTATATTCCACAAAATTACAGGGGATTAATCCTGCGAACGTATTATAACAAATAATATAAATAGCTTGCATTAACGATGAGGCTAAGATCATATTTAAACTTGCTTAATAAGTACTAACCACAGTGTGTATTTAGTATTTAATTTTGGAGATAACTTAATAATCTCATAGGCTGTAGTTGATAAAACGCCACGACTAAAAATGTACTGAATTTCTTGGGTGGTAAATAATTTGGTGGTATTAATTTCCGCTTGGTAAAAAAAGCCTAATGTAGTATGATACGTGGTGATTTAATAGTAAGGTTCAAAAATAATGAATAATAAAGTCGAATTAGAACGCCTTCCAGCGAGCAATTTTGGTAGTATACCACTGATATTAAATGCTTCAATTAAAAAAAGACATTTTATTTATGCTTTGCTTATGATAGTTTCTCTATTAGCTGTTTTAATTATTGATCATCTAATTGTATAGCAAGCGGTCCTAAATTTAGTTTTTCCTCTCATTAGTGCTCCTGAGTAATTTATCTCAGGAGATTTTTTTATTTGAATTAATTTAAAGAGCGGCTAATTGCTCTTGTAATATTAGCCACTGTTCTTCTGCTGTGCTAAGTTCAGCACGAGCTTTGTCGAGTTTGTTATTCCACTCTATCAGTTTATTGCTGTCGCCTACTTGATTGGCTTGCTCCAGATTAACGTTGATTTTTTCGATTTGCTGATTAAGTTTATCAATGCTGCGTTCGGCTTGGGTAATCTCATGACGTAGTTTTGTACCCTGTTTAAAGGTATCAACTGCAGCTGAAGATGGTTGTGCGTCTTTGGCTTTTGCCTTGGTTTTAGCTAAATTATCCTGCGGATCTTGAGCTAATAAATAATCCTGATAATCATCCAAACTACCTTTGAAATCCTGCAAGCGATTATCTTCAATCAAGTAAAAATCCTCAACCACACTTTGTAGCAAGAATTTATCATGCGAGACTAAAATTACCGCACCTTCAAAATCCTGTAGGCTAATTGCGAGCTGTTCACGCATCGTCATATCCAAGTGATTGGTCGGCTCATCCAAAAACAAAATATTGGGTTTGGTTAGAATAATTGAGGCTAAAATTAAGCGTGCTTTTTCACCACCAGAAAATTTCTCAACGTTTTGTTTGGAGGTCGCAGCATCAAAACCAAAGCGTCCCAAGAAGTTATATACTTCTTGTTGATTTAAACGTTTATCGGTTGAGCTAATCAATGAAAATGGCGTATCGTTCACGTTTAGCATATCAATGGTTTGTTGGGCGAAATAACCAATCTTGATTTTTGGGTTCATTTCCAGAGTACCCGAGAGTAAACTGGTTTGCTCAATAATTGCTTTGATTAAACTAGTTTTACCTTTACCATTTTTACCGAGTAGACCAATTCGATCATTAGCAAATATTTGTAATTTTACATTATTAATTAATGGTTTATCTGGATAGCCAATTTGTCCATCGGCGAGAGTAACCAATAAATCCGAGGTGTATTCAGGAGTATAAAATTCAATCGAGTAATTGCGTTGGCTGCTGATAGTCGGTGAGTATTGTAGCTTATCAATCATCTTCATCCGGCTTTGCGCTTGTTTAGCTTTGCTGGCTTTGGCTTTAAAGCGATCTACGAAACTTTGTAAATGAGCAATTTTTGCTTGCGTACGCGCAGCATTTTTTTGTTGCTGCATCTCTTGTTCGGCACGAGTACGCTCAAAGGTTGAATAATTTCCACCGTATAAAGTTAGCTGTTTATTGGCAATATGCACAGTCTGATTGGTAACATTATCCAAAAATTCCCTATCATGCGAAATAATGATTGCTAAACCTTGAAAACGTTTAAGCCAAGTCTCTAACCAAATTACCGTTTCAATATCCAAGTGATTGGTCGGCTCATCCAGAAGTAATAAATCGCTCGGGCAGAAGAGGGCTTTAGCAAGATTGGCACGCATTTGCCAACCACCGGAAAACTCACGCAGAGGCTTACTTAATTCTTCGAGCTGAAAGCCTAAATTCATCAGAAGCTTTTCCGCATTGGGACGTAGTGAATAGTATTCAGGCAAGTCAGTATGATCTTCAGCATAAATATTATGTGCCATTAGGACATATTCGACTAATTCTTGTTCAACATCTTCGATTTCTTGTTCAATATAGCTAATTAGAGTATCAGAGGGTAAGTCACAATCACCAGCTTCAGGATGATTTTGACCAAGAATCAGTTTAAAGAGTGAAGTTTTACCAGTCCCGTTTTGTCCAACTAAACCAGTAATTTGTCCTTTATAGAGCTGGAGATTTGCTTCTTCAATCAGGGTTTTAGGACCATAAGCAAGCGTAAGATTTTTTATATTGAGCATTTTTATTAATTCATCATGTTGTAAAGAGGTTCGATTTTAACTTATTCTCTTATAGATGATACATAAT
>SSGY01000020.1 GCA_008017145.1 Neisseriales bacterium | reverse complement strand
TCATTTTTTATTGATTTTATTCGCGAAATAATAGCAATTATTTTAATTCCGAGTCTGGGGCAACGCTACCCAGCAACTTTTGTCGCATATAGTGGAGCGACCGCAATGGATTTTTCACTCCCAATTATCAAACAAAATTTACATGAAGATTGTATATTGCTGGCGATTTCCAGTGGAATGTTATTGAGCGTTGCTGTGCCAATTTTGATTACCTTGTTTGCCAAACTATAGCGTATAATTACGTAATAATTAAGATATTGTTAGGGAATTTATGTCTGATACCAATGAGATGAATGATCTGTTTGAACAGCGTAATATTTATCTAAACCCTCCTGCAAGTGTGGATGACCAAATTAAGATTTTGCGTAGCCGTGGTATGATAGTTGATGATTACGCCTATGCTAAAGATTTCTTGGAGGAAGTTTATTTTCACCGCTTTCTAAGCTACTCAGTACCTTTTTTAGTCAATGGTGATAGCCGTCGTTATCAACTAAATACGAAGTTTGCTGACGTAGTCAAAGTTTATGAGTTTGATAGTCAATTGCGCTCGCTACTTTTGGATGCGATCGAAAAAATTGAAATCTCCGTGCGTACGCAGTTCATTAATCTCAGCTGGAAATACGGTCCGCATTTTTATTTAAATCACAAATTATTTCGTGATCATCGCCAATTAAATGACAGTATTGAACGGATTCAATTTCAAATTAAGTCCGGACATGATTTATTGGTTAGTGAATATTATCATCGCTATAACGATCCAGCGATGCCGCCTGTATGGATTGCAGTCGAGTTGACTACCATCGGGCAATTAACCAAATTATTTATGAATTTAAAGCATGCGGAAGATAAGGAAGCAGTTGCGAAGCGCTATCAAATACATTATAGTGTATTGCAAGCAATAATGGATAATCTGACTTTAATTCGCAATTATTCAGCGCATCACACCAGAATCTGGAATCGTCATTTTAGCTTCGAATGTAGTCTGGATAATCAACATCAACTAATTTCTCATGCGCTTTGTGATGGTAGTCGGATGTATAGTGTCTTGGTGTTAATCACGTATATTCTCAAAACTTTGGGCGTCGAGCAGCCATTTTATAAACGTTTAATGGGCTTGATTTCAATTTATAACATTAATGTTGATCTAATGGGCTTTCCATCAGATTGGCAGGATAATTTTAGTATCTTACTTCATGGCAAAAAATAAGCAAGCCATTTTTCTGATGGGGCCAACCGCATCAGGTAAAACTGCGTTGGCTCTAAGTTTAGCCAAAATCTTTCCGATTGAAATAATTAGCGTTGATTCTGCATTAATTTATCGTGATCTAAATATTGGTAGTGCCAAACCAACGCTTACAGAATTAGCGGCTGTGCCACATCATCTGATTGATATTTTATCACCTCTGCAAAATTATTCGGTAGCTGATTTTTTGACTGATTGTAATCGCGCGATTGGTGAAATTTGTAGTCGCGGTAAGCTACCAGTTCTGGTTGGTGGCACGATGATGTATTTTAATGCTTTAATGAACGGAATCTCCAAACTCCCCGAAGCTGATTATCAGCTAAGAGCCAAACTTGAGTCTGAATTTACAGAATTTGGTAATCAAGTCATGCATGAGCGTTTGATGGTGTTAGATCCTGCTAGCGCTGCTAAAATTGAAGTCAATGATACTCAACGAGTTGAACGGGCTCTGGAAGTGTGCTATCTAACAGGTAAACCAATGTCGCAGGTTCAAACTGAAAGTAAATTGGCAGGAATCGTTGATTGCGATTATTTGCCATTGGCAATTGTGCCGAGCAATCGCGCATTACTTCATCAGCGAATTAATCTACGTTTTGATCAGATGCTGGCTGATGGATTTATTGAGGAAGTTAGACAACTTCAGCTTAATTATCCCGAATTAACTGCTAAGCACAATTCTATGCGTATGGTTGGGTACTCACAAGCATGGAGTTTTTTGGCGGGTAATCTTAGTGAGCTTGAAATGGTTGAGCAGGGCAAAGCAGCAACTCGACAACTAGCCAAACGCCAAATCACCTGGCTACGTAGTATGGAGTGTGTGGCAATTGATGATCCTCAACTTGATGCGAGTGAGTTATTAGCAGAGGCAACCAAGCTTATTGAGCAATGGATGTATATTAAATCTTAATTGTGCTGTTATCTGCATCAAGAATTTTCTCTAGCTGTTCACTGTTTAATTTAGCTTGCGTGATATAATCATCATTCATTTTACCCGTGTAATAAGCGCGCATTTTTTGTAATTGTTCTTCATCTAAAGTTCTAAAAATTTGCGCGGCATCGGTAGCTTGTTTAACACTAGCTCCTAAGAACTGATGACTTTGAGTTGCGACTAGGAGCGCGGTTTCAAAAGTTTCGCGGTAAATATCCTCACGTTCAAATCCAGTATTGAGTGCTTCATAGACATCGGTTCGATTCCTTACTCGAAGTAAAATTTTTAGTTGAGGATAGCTGTGCTTTACCATCGCACCGATTTTAATTGCTTTATCACTATCATCTATTGCAATCACTAATAATTTTGCTTTAGATAGCCCTGCAATTTCCAATAAATCCATTCGCGCGGCATCGCCGTAGAATACTTTGTGCCCAAATTTGCGCACCGTGTCAACTTGGTTGGCATCAATATCTAAAATAGTACTTTTTATGCCATTTGCCAGTAAATAGCGTGACACTATTTGACCAAAACGCCCAAATCCAGC
The DNA here is from genome assembly GCA_008017145.1 of Neisseriales bacterium. The sequence goes on along the minus strand of SSGY01000020.1, from coordinate 2,603 downwards.
AATAATAACCTGATTATCTTGATTAACTATATCTGAGTCTAGTTGTTGCTGATTATCATTTAGGCGTGGGGCAATTATTTTTTCATAGATCATCATAATAACTGGAGTGAGTAACATCGAAAGGGCTACTACTGCAACCAATTCTCTGGCAAGCTCGGTCGTGAAAATCTGGTTTTGACTGGCATAGGAAATAAGGACAAAGCAAAATTCGCCACCTTGAGCTAATGTTAGTGCAATTAACCAGCTGTCTTTGCGCGCATTACACAATGATTTACTGAGAGCAAATAATACCAGAAATTTAATGACAATCAATGCAGTTACTAAGATACAGATCAATAATAAATGTTCACGGATAATCGTAAAGTCAATATTGGTTCCAACCGAAATAAAAAATAACCCCAGTAACAAGCCTTTAAATGGTTCAATATCGGCTTCTAGTTCGTGACGATATTCGCTCTCCGCTAATACTACACCAGCGATAAAAGCTCCCATGGCTGGCGATAAACCAACATAATTCATGGCAAGGCTAATTCCGATAACCAGCAGTAGTGCTAATGCGGTAAATGCTTCGTTTAGATTGGAGTTGGCAATAAAACGGAATATTGGGCGTAGCAGATATTTACTGCCTCCAATAATGAATATGAGGATAGCGATAACTAATAAAGTTTGTTCCCAGCGATTAAAACCAGATGAATTATTATTTATTGCCGCTGAATGCTCTCCCAACAGCGGTAAGAATGCTAATATCGGGATTACGGCGATATCTTGAAACAAGAGTATGGCAAAAATAGTATTTCCGGCATTTAATTTAATCCAGCCTTTTTCATGAAGCATTTGCAGAACAATTGCGGTGGAAGAGGAGGTAAAGATCATACCTAAAGCAAGTGACGTTGCGAGGGATAAACCACAAAATTTGGCAATGATCGTAATAACTAGCGTAGTTAGAACAACTTGTAAGCCTCCAGTTAGTAACAATGATTTTCTAAGTTCCCAGAGCATAGATGGACGCAATTCCAAACCAACCAGAAAGAGCATCATCACTACACCAAATTCAGCAAAATGCATAATATTTTCAGTATTGGAACCAACCAATGACAAAGCAAATGGTCCAATTATAATTCCAGCTATCAGATAGCCTAAAACTGAGCCAAGCCCAATGCGTTTAGCCAATGGTACGGCTACCACTGCTGCGAGGAGGTAAATAAATGCTTGAAAAAATACTTGGGAATTATCCATATTATGCGATTTCTAGTGGGTTTGTATTTAAAAATGTACGAATGTAAAAGAAGATAGCAATAAATTGCTTATTGTGTTTGGTAAATAATAATGCCCAATTCTAGCTATGTAAATTGGGCATGACTTTTTTTTTAATTAATGCTATTGGTTTGCTGTATCCCAGCGACTAACCATTTTGCACCTTCAACCGCGGCAGGTTTAGTAAAATTCCAAATTTCACTAAAGTCAATTGCCGGTGTATTTGGTGATTCACTCACTTTACCAAAGAATTTTACTGAAGCAATAAAATTACCATTTTCTGCGCTGGATGCCAAAAGCTGGCAATCAAGCTGGCTAAAATCAGCAATATAGTCATTTTCACTAATCAATTGCTTAATTTCTGCATAAAGTTCAGGAGTCATATATTTTTCAACTTCGCTAACATTCTCAGGTGTATTCATGCTTTGAATATGTAAAAACATCCCCTTTGCCTGACGTAAGAAATATTGTGCTTCCACACCATCTGCCATCCGTTCAAAAGCTGGATTAATCGTCGGTGCAGTTTGCTGGTTAGCTTGTACTGTTTGTCCTGGAACGTAAGCACCGTTATCTTTACGGATATTAGGAATATTGAAATTGTTATTAGCTTGTGGCGTAGCCAGATTGCCTGCCGCCGCTTGCGGAATTGATTTTTTACGGAATAACATTAAACCAATTGCCAACAAAATGCCAAGAATGCCAATAATTCCCCAAGGAATATTACTACCACTACCAGAGGCTTCACGTGCGGTTTGTGAACTAGCCGATTTGTCTGAATTCATTGCTTTACCCAGCATATAGCCACCCACGGCACCAGCCGCTGCTCCAGCTACTACGCCACCAATTCCCGGTCCGCTTTTTTGTGGCGCTGCACCAGCAGGCGCTGCATTAGCTCCTGATTGATAGTTATTGTTAGTCGTTTGAGTTGGTGTGCTTCTTTGCATGCCAAGACTTCGGGATTTACCCATCCGTGCAGCGAACGCGCTTTGTGAAGTTAGTAATGCTGCAGATATTAATATTACACTTAATTTTTTGCTGATATTTTTCATAACGTATTGTCTTGTCTCTTAAAAAATTATTCTTTGGGGCTAAAACCAAAATGAGATAAAGTATAGTTGGTCACTATTCTACCACGTGGAGTACGTTGAAGTAAACCATTTTGCATTAAATATGGCTCAATGACATCTTCGATTGTATCACCAGACTCACCAATTGTGGCGGCTAAATTATCTAAACCAACTGGACCACAGTCAAATTTCTCAATAATAGCGCAAAGTAGTTTCCGATCCATTATATCCAGTCCTAAATGATCGACATCCAGCATCTGTAATGCTGCATCCGCAGTTGCT
>SSGY01000193.1 GCA_008017145.1 Neisseriales bacterium | reverse complement strand
TATGGGCATATTTTATCAATTGAAGATCCAGTCGAGTTTGTTCATCAACATCAAAATTGTATCGTGTCACAGCGTGAAGTCGGTGTTGATACCGAATGTTGGCACAATGCAATAAAGTCCGCTCTTCGTCAAGCACCAAATGTGGTACTAATTGGTGAGATTCGTGATGCAGAAGCAATGGAATACGCTTTACAATTTGCGGAGACTGGGCACTTATGTGTGGCAACTATTCATGCGACCAACTGTATGCAAAGTATTGAGCGGGTTGTGAATTTGTTTCCTTCTGAGAAACAGCATCAGGTTTATATGAATCTGGCGCTTAATCTAAAAGCGATAATTGGACAACGTCTTATTCCTCTGGAAGCAGGTAAGGGTAGAGCTGCAGCAATTGAAGTAATGTTAAATAGCTCCACTGTTGCAGATTATATTTTCAAACAAACCATTGATCCAATTCGTGAAGTGATGATTAAATCCCGTGAGCAGGGTATGCAAACTTTTGATCAGTCGTTATTTGAGCTTTATGAAGTCGGTAAAATCAGCTATGAAGAAGCATTAAAAAATGCGGACAGTTTAAATGATATAAAAATGCGCATTAAATTAGATAGTAAACGAGCATCAACAGAGGGGCTTAATGCCAAAAGTGACGATGCAGTTACGTTAAGAATAATTTAACTATGAAAATCATCGGCGTATTAGGTGGTATGAGCTGGGAGTCAACTCAGAGCTATTATCAGATTATTAATCAAGAAGTTAAACGACGACTTGGTGGACTTCATTCCGCAAAGTGTATTGTCTATTCCGTAGATTTTGCTGAAATTGAACAATTGCAACAAAATGATGATTGGGAGAGTTCTGCTTTGATTTTGAGCAATGCTGCTCAAGCATTACAACTAGCTGGAGCTGAGTTAATAGTTATTGCTACCAATACAATGCATAAAGTTTTTGATGAAATACAAAAATCTGTGGCAATTCCATTATTGCATATTGCCGATGCGACAGTTGCGCAGATAAAACTGTCTGGAATAAATAAGATTGCTTTATTAGGTACTTGTTTTACAATGGAACAAGATTTTTATAAGGCACGCTTGAGCGATAATTACGGAATTGAGGTAGTTGTACCTAATCGAGAAGAGCGAAAAATAGTTCATGATATAATTTATGATGAGTTATGTAAGGGAATAATCAGTGAGAATTCTCGTCAGTATTATCTAGATCTAATAAAGAGATTAGTAGCAAGTGGTGCTGATGGTATTATATTGGGATGTACAGAGATTGAGCAATTGGTTAATCAAATTGATTGTAATGTACCACTATTTGCTACAGCAAGAATTCATGCTTTAGCTGCAGTTGATTTTGCTTTGTCAGATATTTAAAATGAAGAAGAGGGACGGTTATGTTAGTTCATGAAGCTTTGGCAGCTCGCCAGTCGGTGCGTAAATTTCTGGGTAAAATGCCAGCGCATGATGATATTGTTAAAATTCTGGAGTTTGCTAAGTGTTCTCCTTCGGGAACCAATACTCAACCGTGGCAAGTTGCCGTAGTTAGTGGCGCAACTAAAGCTGCATTAGATAAAGAACTAGTTGAGGCATTTCGTTCTGGACAAGAGAAAAATCTTGACTATAATTACTATCCAGCTAAATTGCCACGTGATATGCAAGTAAGGCGTGTTGCCTGCGGTATGCAAATGTATCAAACGTTGGGTATAACTCGCCAAGATACCGATAAAAGATTATTGCAATGGGAGCAAAATTATAGTGCTTTTGGTGCACCAGTCGTTTTATTTTTCTTTACCAATAAGATGCTGGAAAAAGGTTCATATCTTGACTGTGGGATGTTTCTGCAATCAGTAATGCTAATGGCAACTGAACTAGGTTTGGCGACATGTGCGCAAGCCGCGTTGGCGGAATATCCCGCAATTGTTAAAGAGCATCTTGGGTATTCTGAAGATGATATTTTATTGTGTGGTATGGCTTTAGGTTATGAGGATAAAACGGCGTTGATTAATAGTTATCGTACAGAGCGTGAGGGACTGGAAGTTTTCACAAAATTTTTTGATTAAAGAGCCAGCGTCGCGCTGGACCGCATATTAGAATAAATGAAAATCTCTTTTTCTCTGGAGTAGATATTATGATGTTGATTATGGAAATTATTGGTGGGTTTATCTTTTTTGGGATATTAAGCTTTTTAAGTTTAATTATCCTACCAAGTTTGTTTGGTTGCTTTGGATTTATTTTGTTTTGGGTGGTTTTATTAAGCTTAATTATCTTTTTTAGTATTAATATCGGTTGGTTTTTACTGTTTGCGGTAATTATTTATGCGGCTTTAATTATCCGTAAATATTCACGTTATCAAAGTTTACCAGATTATGATGGGTATTTATTAAACTATCCTAATGCTTATCGCGATGGTAAAGCATTATGTAATGTTTGTGGCGCTGAGCATATTACTCATACCGGATTATTTGGTAATCAATCTAAATCTCGTTACTATGTTTGTTTAAATTGTAAAAGCTGGTTATACAAGTTTAAGGTGATTTAAGTTATGGTTCGCCAATTATTATTAGATACGGAAACCACTGGATTTGAACCTAGTGAAGGTCATCGGATTATTGAGTTTGCTGCTTTGGAAATGATTGATCGTGAGTTAACCGGTAAATCATTACACCTTTATTTTAATCCTGAGCGTGATATTCCGCAAGAAGCGACGAATGTTCATGGTATAAAGCTTGAAGATGTAGCGCATGAGCCAACCTTTAAAGAGCGCGTAAGTGAAATTATTGAATATATTGATGGCGCAGAGCTGATTATTCATAATGCTAAATTTGATTTGAAGTTTTTGGATCACCACTTTAATGAAGTCGGTAAAAAACCAACTCTTGCTTATGCCGCTAGTGCTATTGATACTTTGACGATGGCGCGCAATAAGTTTCCCGGTGCTAAAAATAATCTTGATGCTTTATGTGATCGTTTTAATGTAGATCGCTCTAATCGTGGTTATCATGGCGCGTTAATTGATTGCGAATTATTAGCCCATGTTTATATTGGTTTAACTCGTGAACAAATTAGTCTACTGGCAGAAGAGACTAAGCAACAGGCTAGTACCAATAAGGTTTTTAAAAGCTTTGCTTCTGCAGATTCAAATTTGATTGCGGCGAAACTTAGTGATGAAGAGCATCATGCTCATTTTGAATATTTAAAGCAGCTGGATAAAACTAGCAAAGGTTCTTGTCTGTGGTACAATAAATCCAAAGAGTTTATCAATGAGTAAATTCATTGCGGTATTGCCATGCGCGGGTAATGGAAGTCGTTTTGGCTCGACACTTGCCAAGCAGTATCACTCTTTATGTAGCAAAACCGTTTTAGACTGGACACTGAGCGCATTTGAGGTCGTTGCAGAAGTTGAACAGGTATTATTAGTTGCAAGTCCCGATGATGCGCGGATTGATAATTATGCTACAAAATACAATAAAGTTAAAATCGCCAAGGTTGGCGGCGCAACACGAGCCGAAAGTGTTAGTAACGGTTTGCGTGAGTTAGGAGTAATGCCTGATGATTGGGTATTGGTGCATGATGCTGCACGTTGTTGTATTCATCCGAATGATATTCGAAAGCTGATTAATCAACTAAAAAGCGGAATTAATGGCGGAATTTTGGCAGCTAAAGCAGTGGATACAATTAAACAAGTAGATTCTGTTCAGCAAGTACTAAGAACTCTTGATCGGCAATATATCTATATGGCGCAAACACCGCAAATGTTCCGCTATCAAGAGCTAACTTACGCATTATCGCACGCTGATTTAGCGCAAGTTACCGATGAAGCGAGTGCGGTTGAACTAGTTGGTGGTGTAGTGCAAGTAGTTGAAAGCGATGCACCAAATATTAAAGTGACATTTCCTTTTGATTTAAAGCTAGCTCAGATGATTATTAATTCATATTTAGAGGATGGTGTGTATGTTTAGAATTGGACAAGGTTTCGATTTACATCGTTTAGTAGAGGGGCGTCCATTAATTATTGGTGGAGTCGAGATTCCCTATCATCAAGGTTTAGATGGTCATTCTGATGCAGATGTGCTTATTCATGCTATTATTGATGCCTTAATTGGTGCAGCCGCTTTGGGAGATATCGGACATTTGTTTCCTGATACTGATCCGCAATATGCTGGTGTGGATAGCAAAAAGCTCTTAGCTAATGTTTATCAATTAATTACTGAGAGCGGATATGTGGTGAATAATATTGATTCGACGATTATTATCGAAAAACCTAAATTACGTGATCATATTGATGTGATGCGTGATGTTATTGCTAAATTGTTAAACTTACGCTTGGAGCAAGTAAGTATTAAAGCAAAAACCAGCGAGAAGATTGGAATAGTAGGGCGTGGTGAAGCGGCGATAGCAGAAGCTATTGTACTATTAGTTAAGTAAACAATAAGTAAAGGTGTAAAGTGATGGATCAAAACGCATTAAAAAAATTAGTCGGGGAATATGCAATTAAGTATATTAACGATGATGATATGATGGTGGGAGTTGGCACTGGTAGTACAGTAAAATATTTTATTGATGCATTAGCAACGATTAAAGGGCGAATTCAGGGAGCCGTTTCAAGCTCTGAACAATCCACGGCGTTACTTAAGTCATATGGTATTGCTGTATATGATTTAAATTCAGTTGGCACCTTGGATTTGTACATTGATGGCGCAGATGAAATAGATCATAATCTACATATGACTAAGGGTGGTGGAGCTGCGCTAACTCGTGAAAAAATTATTGCTGCAGCATCTAAAAAATTTATCTGTATTGCTGATGAAAGCAAATATGTTAAGGTTTTAGGTAAATTTCCTTTGCCTGTTGAAGTAATTCCAATGGCAAGGAGTTATGTTGCACGAGAGCTGGTTAAACTTGGTGGAACGCCTGTTTGGCGTGAAGGTGTGACTACTGATAATGGTAATTGGATTATTGATTTGCATAATCTACAAATCTTAAATCCTGTTGAATTAGAACAAAAAATTAATAATATTGTTGGTGTAGTTACCAATGGGTTATTTGCAATGCGTGGCGCTAATGAATTAGTGTTGGGGCGCAGCAATGGCGTAGTTGAAATAATAAAGTAAGGGGAAATCATGACTGTTAATTTATTGGCAACAGTAGATCTTGGCTCAAATAGCTTTCGTCTATTAATTGGTAAAATTAATAGCGATGGAACAATTGTACCATTGGATCAGATCAAGGAAACAGTGCGTTTAGCCAGTGGCTTAGATGCAAAGAATAATTTAACTAAAGAGTCTCAATTGTTTGCATTGGAAGTTCTAACTCGTTTTAGTGAACGTTTAAGTAATTTTAAAAAGTCACAAGTTCGGGTAGTTGGTACTAGCACGCTGCGCGTTGCTAATAATTCGGCAGAATTTATCACAATCGCCAATAAAGCTTTAGGTTTTCCGATTGAAGTTATTTCTGGTAAAGAAGAAGCGCGTTTGATTTATATCGGTGCAATGCATTCATTAGCTTATACCACGGAAAAGCGTTTGGTTATTGATATTGGTGGTGGTTCGACTGAGTTTATCATCGGCGAAGGATATGAGCCGCAGATCATGGAAAGCGTTACTATGGGCTGTGTTTCATATACTGGACGCTATTTTACTGATGGGCAATTAACTGAAGCTAATTTCAATAATGCGATCTATGCTGCCAGAAGTAAAATTCAAAGTATGGAGCATTTGTTTGCAGAGCATGATTGGTTATTGGCTATTGGAACCTCAGGTACTGCGAAAACTTTGTATGATATGTGTGTTGAGAACGGTCTATCGACCCAGATAAGCTATGATGGAATGCTGCAATTAAAGAAAAAGCTTATCCGGGCTAAATCGATTAAGAATATTACAATTGCGGGTATCAAAGATGATAGGCGCGCGGTAATTGCTGGTGGTTTATCGATTATGCTGGCTATTTTTGAAGAGCTTGGTATTCGAGAAATGACTATTGCCGATGGTTCACTGCGTGAAGGGGTGATGTATGATCTGATGGGCAGAAAAAGCGATTCAGATTTACGGGAAGTTACGGTAGTAGATTTAAAAAAGCGTTATGGGCTTGATGTAGTTCAGGGAGAGCGAGTTGCTAACTTGGCTGTATACATGCAAAGCCAGTTAATTCGCCCTGAAAAAACCAACCATGAAAATCGTAAATTATTAGTCTGGGCATGTGAGCTCTATGAAATCGGCTTGTCAATTTCGCATAATGATTATCATAAACACGGTGCATATATTTTGCAAAATTCAGATTTGGCTGGTTTTTCTAAACCAGAACAGACGATTGTTGCTGAATTGGTTAAAGCACATCGTGGTAGTGTGAGCAAAATATTTTTGAAACTTCGTAAAATGTATCGTGACAAAATTAAAACTGGAGTAGTCTTTGCCTTGATTTCATTTAGAATTTCAGTGATTTTAAATCGTGGACGTAAAGATTTTAATTTTATTGAAGTCTTAAAAATTGACAATGTAACCAAATCTGGCTTTAGCTTGTTAATGAGTAAAGAGTGGTTAACTAATAACCCATTGACACTATTTTCTTTAAATGAGGAAATTGCTCAGTGGCTGCCATTCGGTTATACTGTAAAATTAGTTGGGGTTAAGGACGATAACTAAATTCATATTTGTCTTTTTAGGGTAGACTTTCTATGTAATGAAAGTCTACCCCTGTCATCAAAATCAATTACCATTAGTATAAAAGGTTAAGCTAATCGGGGTTGCACCATTAAAATATCCAGCCGATTCAGTAGATGACTGAGTTAGTGTACCATTATTTGCGATTGAGTATATAGTCATATTTATGTCACCAAAACCTGTTACGTAGCCATATTCTCCTTTGGGGTCTATAGTAAAGCCGAACGTCCCTTCTCCTGTCTGGATGGAGGTGTTTGGCAGTAATTGCAAAACGCCACTACTATTAATGGTGTAGGTTAAGATTTCGTTGTTTTCATTTAGCACATAGGCTATCGTTCCAGCTGGATTTATTGTCATTGATTTAGGTAGTGGATTGGTCGCAATATAAGACTCAGGCTGTAATGGCTGTAGTATTCCATTATTATCTATGCTAAACATGTTAATACTATTTCCATCTCTATTTATAGAATATAAGTATTTCCCTGAAGGATGCATTGCAATATAGTAAGGAAATGCTTGAGTTGAAATATTGGATTCACTCATGAGCGATAAGGAACCATTTGCCAAAACATTATACATTGAGATAGTATTGTTGAGAAGGTTATTTGCATATGCGTATTTGTCATTTGGTGTGAGCAACACCATTGAGGAATCAAAATCTTCAGATATCGTTGACTCTGGTGTTAGTGGTAGTAATGCGCCATTTACAATAGAGTACATCGAGATAGTACTATCATCATTGGCGACATATCCATAATTACCATTAGAGCTGATGGTTAGTGAATATGGTTTAAATCCAGTTCTTACCAGTAACGGTTCAAGTGGTATTAAATCTCCACTGCTGCTTATATTGTACATTGCTATTGAACCACCCTCAGAGCCTCCGTCACTATTAACGATATATGCATACGGCAATTTAGGGTTGGTAACTATAGCAGCAGCATTTATATCGTTATTAATTATAGCATTGTTAGTAGGAACTAACTTTCCGTCACCAGAAGACGTGTATGTTAATGTTCTATTGAAGTAATTGTCACTTTCATCACGGGAAAATGCTATAAAATAAGCATAAGTTGCTTGTGTATTTGATGAGTTAGATGTATTAATATTTCCTGATGTACAAGATAGTAACAATCCAGACATTAATACAAATAACACAGGGATGTTAAATGCCTTTTTGCGCATGCTTAGCCCTTTCTTGATTAAAGAATTAAATTTACTGTATATTGTAGCATAGTAAAATGAGTAATATTGTTTTATAGTCGCAGTGTTTGTGTCTTAGTGGGTAATAACTTAATTTATTGTGAGCGTAGCAGACGTTGCCTTTAAGTTCAGTATGTGATAAATTGATTTAGCTTGTTATTTTATGTGGTTTCTGTTATAATGATGGGATATAATAAATTAAGAATGGTGAGCCTCTTCAGGCTCACTTTTTTGTTAGGCAGAAAATGAAGTTACAACAAATACTGGAGCAAACGATTCCGGGACTTGGTTTTGAATTGGTGGATATAGAGATTACACCAGCCAAGATTATTCGGGTTTTTATAGATAAAGAAGGTGGGCTTAGCGTTGAAGATTGCGCTGATGTTTCCAATCATTTGAGTAGGCTTTTTGTCGTTGAAGAGATTGATTATAACCGTTTGGAAATTTCGTCACCCGGGCTAGAGCGTCCACTGAAGAAAATTCAGGACTATCAGCGTTTTGTTGGTCGTTTGGCTAAGATTAAAACTAATGAATTATTTGATGGTTTAAAGGTTTTTCAGGGGCGGATTATTGCCGTTGATGGTAGTGTAGTTAGCCTTGAGTTGGATGATAAGCAAGTGTTTAAAGTTGATTTTGCGAGCATCAGTCGTGGACGACTAATTTTTGAACCTAAACCAAAAGAAAGTAATAAAGGGGTAGTAAATGAGTAAAGAAGTATTGATGCTGGTGGATGTACTGGCTAAAGAAAAAAGTTTGGACAAAGAGATTGTTTTTGATAGTTTGGAAAAAGCATTAGCTTTTGCGACTAAACGTAGTTTTGAAGGCGAGTTTCCTGAAATTGAGGTTCATATTGACCGTCATAGCGGCAAATATAAAACCATCCGTAAATGGAATGTAGTGACTGATGTTGATTTTTATGATGATGATAAAGAATTGTCTCAATCAGATATTGCTGAGAACCCTGAACGTTACGGCAGTGATGTTAAAGTTGGCGATGTAATCGAAGAAGAATTGGAAAATGTGGATTTAGGGCGTGTTTCGGCACAAACTGCACGCAATATTATTGCGCAACGGATCAAAGACGCCGAGCGCGAACAAGTTCTGACTGAGTATTTATCACGTAATAATGGAATTATTGTTGGTAAAGTGCGCAAGTTTGAGCGTGGTAATGTGGTTGTTGATTGCGGTAAAATTGAAGCAATCATCATGAAACCAGATTTGATCGAAAAAGAGGTTCTGAAGCCTGGCGATGTGGTAAAAGGATTCTTTGATAAAGCTAATCCAGTAGTGAAAAATGGTCGTTTAACCATTTCACGTGCGAGCACAGGTTTCTTGGCAAAACTTTTAGAAAATAATGTACCTGAAATTTCGAATGGTCGGATTGAAATTAAAGCAATTGCACGTGATGCGGGTAATCGCTCTAAAGTAGCAGTTAGCTCTGGCGACGCTAGAATTGATGCCAAAGGTGCGGTTATTGGATTTAGAAATCAACGGATTGACAGTGTAACCAAAGAGTTATTTGGTGAACGAGTTGATGTGGTTGATTATGATAATGATTTAGCTCAATTTGCCCTTAATGCTTTAGCTCCGGCTGAAATTGATAGCGTGGTAGTCGATGAAGAAAAACGTACGATTGATGTAATTGTTGAAGATGATAAATTAGGTTCAGCAATCGGTCCAGATGGGATAAACGTACGCTTAGCGAGTAAATTAACTAATTGTACCATCAATATTTTTGGTAAAACTGAAGCCAAAGATAAGAAACAACATGAGCGTGCAGATTTGATAGCTATGTTCAATGATGCACTTGATGTCGATGATGATATTTCTGAATTGCTAATAGATAATGGCTTCTCTTCATTAGAAGAAGTTGCGTATGTAGATGTTGAAGATATTCTAGTGATTGAAGACTTTGATGAAGATGTTGCTAAAGAATTGCAAGAGCGGGCTAAAAATAGATTATTATCTAAAACTATCCGCTATAAAGACCAAATGGATAAACTGGCAACTGAATTAGCTGCAGTGGTTAAATTCTCACAAGATGTTTTATTGCAATTGGTTGAACATGAAGTTATGTCATTAGATGATTTTGCCGATTTAGCTGGTGATGAATTGATGGATATGATTAGTATCGATTCAGAAACTGCAAATAAGTTAATTTTAAAAGCCCGTGAAGTTTGTGGCTATTTTCAAGAGTAAGGAACAAGAATGACAATTAAAGAATTTGCTCTTGAGCTCAATATTTCACAAAGTGAATTGTTGACTAAATTAGCACAGGCTGGAATTAATAAAACGTTACAAGATGAATTGTCTGCAGAAGATAAATCGGTATTTTTAGCGTTTTTAAGTGGTGCAGTATCTAAGCCTAAAAAATTATCATTGGGTAAGAAGAAAGATGCTGATGTAGCACATAAAGAAGAAACCGAAGAACAGCGTTCAAGTAACACAATTAAAGTCGAGATTAAGCGTAAAAAAGTAATGCATAAAAATATCGGTGAAGACGAAGTCTTGGTAGAAACTACTACTGTTGCCGCGCCTGTGCATGAAGAAACTGTTTTAGCCGATACAGCGCCAAGTATTACAGAGGTTGTTGAAGAGGCTATTATCACTACTCCTGTAGTTGAGGAGGCTTTTATTGCTAAAACTGAACGTCCTATGAAGAGTAGTCAAGTTGAAATTAGTAAAAATAGCGATGATGAAAACCGTAAAGGTGCAAAAGCTCCAGTGGCAAAAGTAGCTAAAAAACCAAATAAAATGAAAGTTATCGGTAAGGCTGATTCTAGTTTGGAAGATGGCGTTTTGGACGATGAGTTCACTGATATTGACGCAGTTATTGAAACTGAAGTTATTGCAGAAGAGGAAGCTAAACCAGTTACAACCCCTCAGCCACACTATAAAGCGCCACACCGTAAGCCTGAGCATAAAGCCAAAGCAGTGCATAAAATGCCTAAAATTCAGGAATTCCAAAAACCAGTTAAACAACAAGTTATGGAAGTAGCTATTCCTGAAGCGATTACGGTTGCTGACTTGGCTCATAAAATTTCGGTTAAAGCTTCTGAAGTAGTTAAACGCCTGATGAAAATGGGTATGATGGTTACCATTAATCAATCAATTGATCAGGATACTGCGATTTTGGTGGTTGAAGAATTGGGACACAAAGCAATTGCGGCACAAGCAAACGACCCTGAAAGTTTCTTGGATGACGTGATTGAACATAATGCCAGTGAGATGATTCATCGTGCGCCAGTGGTTACAGTTATGGGGCACGTTGATCACGGTAAAACTTCACTTTTGGATTATATTCGTAAAGCAAAAGTTGCCGCTGGCGAGGCTGGTGGAATTACCCAACATATTGGTGCTTATCATGTAGAAACTGATAATGGGATGGTTACCTTCTTGGACACACCTGGGCATGAAGCGTTTACGGCATTACGTGCGCGTGGTGCTCAACTAACCGACATTGTGATTTTGGTGGTCGCTGCAGATGATGGTATTATGCCGCAGACAATAGAAGCGATTAATCACTCTAAATCAGCAGGTGTGCCGATTGTTGTTGCCATGAATAAGATGGACAAACAGGGTGCGAATATTGAAAAAATCAAGCAGGAATTGACCGTACATGAAATCGTTGCCGAAGATTGGGGTGGCGATGTAATGTGTGTTCCAGTATCTGCTAAAACGGGTATGGGAATTGACGATCTTCTTCAAGCTGTATTGTTGCAAGCTGAGGTTTTGGAGCTTAAGGCTCAAGTTGATGCTCCAGCTAAAGCGGTTGTGATTGAGTCTAAACTTGATAAAGGTCGTGGTTCGGTAGTGACTGTGCTGGTACAATCAGGAACGCTTCGTAAAGGTGATATTGTGCTGGCTGGAACTTGCTACGGTAAAGTACGAGCAATGATTGATGAACGTGGTAAACCAGTTGATACTGCAGGACCATCAATTCCGGTTGAAATTCTAGGCTTAGCAGATGTGCCAAGCGCTGGGGATGATTTAATTGTGGTTAAAGACGAACGTAAAGCTCGTGAAATTGCGACTTTCCGTGATGAGAAAATGAAGAATGAGCGTTTGTTACGTCAGCAAGCCGCTAAACTTGATAGCTTGTTTGCTGCTAATGGTGCTCAAGAAGTCAAAACTTTAAATATCATTATTAAATCTGATGTACAAGGTTCTTATGAAGCATTAACGCATTCTTTACAACGTCTGTCAAATGAAGAAGTACAAGTTCAAGTTGTTCACGCTGCAGTTGGTGGTGTTAATGAATCAGATATCAATTTGGCAATTGCATCAAATGCAGTAGTAGTTGGATTTAATACTCGTGCCGATAATAATGCTAAAAAACTTGCAGAGAGCAACAATATTGAGATTCGTTACTATAATATCATCTATGAGATAATTGATGATGTTAAGGCGGCATTGTCTGGTTTATTATCACCAGAAAAACGCGAAGTAATTACTGGTAATATTGAGATTCGTCAAGTGTTTACGATTAATAAATCTGTAATTGCTGGTTGTATGGTGCTTGATGGTACAGTAAAACGCAATGCACGGATTCGCATTATTCGTGACAGTATGGTGATCCATACCGGTGAATTTAGCGGCTTACGTCGTTTTAAAGATGATGTTAAAGAAGTAAAAGCTGGTTATGAGTGTGGTGTATCAATAAAAGATTACCATGATATTAAAGAAGGCGATATTATTGAAGCTTTTGAAGTCTCAGAAGTACAAAGAAGCCTATAATATTCGGTAGATTTATTATCATGGAGAGTTGCTCTATAGTGTGCTCGTTAAGATTGTAAATCTGCTTAAGTATATTTGCTGCTCGGTTTTTACCGGGCAGCAGTTGTACAATTCACAGGAAAGTTTAAATAAATAGATGAAAAAAAGTGCTAATCGTGCCACTCGGATGGCAGATCAGATTCAAAAAGACATTATGTCGATTTTACGTGCTAAAGTCAAAGATCCACGAATTAGTTGGGTTACGGTTAATGACGTAGAAGTAGCTAATG
This sequence comes from Neisseriales bacterium, assembly GCA_008017145.1. The sequence goes on along the minus strand of SSGY01000193.1, from coordinate 8,977 downwards.
ATTATTCGTTAGCTAAAATTTATTATTCAGTTTTACAAACAGAACAACGGGATGGTATAGCTAAAGCACTTGAAAGCGCAAAGGGCTTTATTCGTTCAGAGCTGTCCAAAGGTTTAACCACCTATACTGTTCCACAATTGAAATTCATTTTTGATGAATCATTAGAGCGTGGTTCACATATTTTGAGCTTAATTAGCAAAGTTGCTGATGAGTATACTGAAGAATCTGAAGCAGAAGACAAAGAAGAAGATGAAGAAAATCCGCAATAAAATTGACGGTGTTTTGCTCTTGGATAAACCACTTGGTTTATCGAGTAATCAGGCGATTCAAAAAGTAAAATGGATTTTAAACGCTGAAAAAGTAGGGCATACAGGTACATTAGATCCTTTGGCAACAGGTCTTTTACCGATTTGCTTGGGGCAAGCGACTAAATTTGCTGGATATTTACTTGATGGTGATAAAGAATACATTGCGACTGCCCAACTAGGAGTTATTACCGATAGTGGCGATAGTGAGGGTAATTTGGTTGAAACACGTCCTGTGGATACCGATTTAGAACGTATTTTATCTGCATTTAAGCATTTTACTGGTGAGATAATCCAAATTCCACCGATGTATTCAGCACTCAAACACAACGGTCGTCCATTATATGAGTATGCGCGGGCTGGAATTGAAATTGAGCGCCCCGCGCGTAATGTTACGATTCATTCATTACATTTAGACGATTATAATCCTCAGTTACAACAAATTACCTTTACTGCGCGAGTTAGCAAGGGAACGTATATCCGAACACTCGCGGAAGATATTGGTAATTATTTAGGGTGCGGTGCATCACTAATTGCATTACGCCGAACTAAAACCAATCAATTTCAGATACAAGATACAATTACACTGGATGATTTAGCCGCCAATGGGCTAGATTCTCAGCGGCTATTGATTGTTGATGTTCTAACTGAAGAATTAAAATCCTATGAACTAACTGATACGGAATTTGCCGCCGTTAAATTTGGTAATATCGCGCCAAGTTTGCAGAATCAATATCCGTTAAATCAAGAGTATCGCTTATATTTTCAACAGCACTTTCTTGGTGTAGGTTATTTTAACGCAATTGAAAATCAAATCTTTCTCCATCCAAAACGCTTAATTTCCGGGTTAAGTACCCTAATAGCCTAGATTTTAATGGCTAGATACTAGGGGCACTCTATAGCTGTAAGTAAAGTTAACTCAATTATCTGTGCTGGATAACGACTATTCGTGCGCACCATATGGTAAAATCTTTCAATAAATTGTTTAATCAAGTACATTTTTGAGAGTTGCTTATGATTAGCCCTAAATATAAAAATATAGCATATTTTATTGTATCATCTTTTTTTCTAAGTGCATGCAATGGTACAACTAATTCAGCAACAACTGATTCTCCCGCAGATATTTTAGATTATCAGCACTGGATTGAAAATTTGCCCACAGGATATACTGCCACTCAAGGAAATGCCTATTTAATGCAAAATACTGATTGTGCTTTATTTGTTTCAATCTTTGGTAGTTGCTTTGGGCAAAACCCCAGCGCTCCGTATATAATCCCACAGCCCCCGATTGTAAATTCTTACGTTGATCCGTATTATGCAACACAGTTGGAAACTCCTGGTCCTGATGGTAGTACTGATATATTCTATCGTTTGAGCAATAATGATGCATTAATTACAATTATTTCTTATCCACCAAAAGCTGCGTATCTTGGTTATCAAAGCTATGTTTTTACACGTGAGTCAAGTGATTATGCTGGAATAACGCCTACTCGTTTACGTGTTATATCCCCAGATCCAAGTCGCTATGATATTTTTGGTAGTATGGGCAATGATATTAACAATGTAATTGTTCAGAATCAATATGGTATTTCGCCTTGGGGTGGTAGTGTTGTAATGTATATAACCACGTCTAACCAAGATTTAGCCAACGCACTGATTACTAATGCAAAAGCTAATGGAATTAATCCTAACTCAATATTTGTCGAGCCAGTTGGTTCAAATGTTATTACTGGAAATGATCAAAGTGCCGATGATTTTATTACTTTAATGCGTTATGCAGTGCCAGAGTCAGTAAGTGCTGCTAGCAACTGGGAGTCATCACTTAGTAAGAATGTCTTGGTCTATAAAGTTAGTAATCCAGCAGTGCCAGTTTCTCGATATGAGTCAAATCAGTACACTGCTCAAACGGTTAATACTGATGAATCATCACTCCAAACAGCATTGCAGCAGCTTTCTAGCTTGTTGGAAGACTATCTTAAAGCACAAGTTTCAGTAGTATCCGCTTCTGCTTATCAGACTAAAGCAACTACGATAATTAATCCAACGACGCATATCCCCGAATCAGGCTTAGTTGGCTCGTCTTGTATTTACTACGGAACTGATTGTGAGGGAGATAATCAGGATACGAGTACCTATGCAACGTTAACCGAATCCAGTGTGCTGTTAGGGTTAAATGAAGCTGCTTTTATTGCAGGAGTAAATCATAGCATGCCTGAGGTAAATAATAATCATTATCTTTCAATAGATATCTATGATGCTTCGACCGCTTCAGGTGTGGCGAGCGCATCTCAAACTAATTTATCTTCGGTTGGTTTTTCCAGTGGTGTGCTTGATGGATCTGCGGGGCAAGTACTAAATAATTTAGGTATTGCTATTCCGCCAGCAGATACTGAATTATCTGCTAATATTTCTAAACTTTATGTCACATTTATTGCCCGAGATTGCAATAATTCGATGATTGCAGCAGCTAGTCAGTTTTGTATTAATTTGATGGGAGCATCGCTAGTCCCACTGACTAGTCCAATTAGTATCATTGAGCGTTCTTATGTGATGCCTGGATTTACTACTGGGGGCTATAATCCCGAGATGGTGTATCCTTATATTATTGCGGCTAGCCATGATTTTATTACGAATCCTTAAATATGTGTTTATTTATGATTAAAAGTTTTATTGAAATATAATAATTGCTTATGCTAAATTCATATGGGGTGGGCTAAATAATTAAGAAAAATTTTTTGACAGCGGCTGAAACGTTGTGGCATAATAAGCACCTCAACAAAAAGAGACGCCTAGCGTAAGTTAGTTGCGGGAGTAGCTCAGTTGGTAGAGCACAACCTTGCCAAGGTTGGGGTCGCGAGTTCGAGTCTCGTCTCCCGCTCCAGTTGATTTTTGTTGGCAGGCTTGTGAAAGTTTGCGGGAGTAGCTCAGTTGGTAGAGCACAACCTTGCCAAGGTTGGGGTCGCGAGTTCGAGTCTCGTCTCCCGCTCCACTATGCACAAGTGCGCCCGTATGTGTGGCGGGGTGGCAGAGTGGTTATGCAGCGGCCTGCAAAGCCGTGGACGCCGGTTCGATTCCGACCCCCGCCTCCACAAAACCTAAAGATGGTGTCTAACATTGCCGCGGTGGCGGAACAGGTAGACGCAAGGGACTTAAAATCCCTCGGGAAGTGATTCCCGTGCCGGTTCGATTCCGGCCCGCGGCACCATCTATTTCTTTTTTCCTGTTCCTCTTAGCTTTTTGCTTTCATCTTGTATTTATCATAGGCTTATCTTAAATTGTCAATATTTCAAATATTTCGTTCAATCAAGTTATGTTAAAATTCAATCTCATTCGCGATAAAGTATTACCGCATCAACCTAGTCGTGCTCAAATTGATAAGTGGTTGCGTAAAAGTTTGCAGCAACGCTATGCGACAGTTGTTCTAAGTATTTCACTGGTCAATGAAGCTTTGTCTCAAGAGCTAAATCAGGAATATCGTGGAATTAATAAATCGACGAATGTGATTTCACTCGAGTATGCAAGTACACGTGAATCTTTTGGGTTACTAAGCGGCGAATTGATTCTTTGTGATGAAGTTATCATTCGTGAAGCACAGGAGCAATCTAAATCAGTCTTGGCGCATTATGCCCATATGCTGATTCATGGTGCCTTGCACTTACAGGGCTATGATCATGTTGAAGAAAATGATGCTGAAGAGATGGAATCGATTGAAATTTGCGTTTTACGTGAGCTGGGGTTTGAAAATCCATACTTGGTTATTTAGCTTGTTCGATTTGGAAGATAATGAAATTATTTAATAATAAAGTATTGCAGCAATTGTTTGGCAGTCAAGTCAATAATCGTCAGGAATTGGTTGAAATTTTATCTGAATCAGCTAAAGCTGGTATTTTTGATCGAGACAGTTTACCTTTACTAGAAGCAGTCTTACAGTTTGGAGATATGCGGGCCAAAGATATCTTATTGCCACGCCACGAAGTTGATGTTATTCAATTAAGTAGTTCTGTTGATGAAATTATTAAATTAATTATCTCTACAGGGCATTCACGATTTCCCGTAGTAGATGATAACATTAATGATGTAGTTGGAATATTTCATAGTAAAGATATTGTTCAGCATATTCTTAATCCCAGTGAATTTGATCTTCACTCTTTACTACGCCAGCCGTTATTTGTTCCTGATATTAAGCCAATTGATGCTTTGCTTTATGAAATGCGAGTTCGCCATTCGCACTTAGCGATTGTGGTTGATGAGTTTACCAATGTTGCAGGTATTGTTACCTTAGAAATGATCGTTGAACAGATAATCGGTGAAATCGATGATGAACATGACGCTATTGATGGCGAGGAACATGGAGTAGTTGAGCTTCAGGTTGGAGTCTATCGCGTAAAAGGATTTTGTGGTTTAGAGCAATTTAATAATGTAACTGACTCTAGCTGGATTGATGATAAAGTTGAGAGTGTGGGTGGTTATGTTTGTAAATATTTAGGCAAGATTCCGCAAAGCGGTGAATCATTCATCATTAATGAGTATGAAGTCGAAATTCTTCAAGCTGATAGCCGCAAAATAAGTTCGCTAATTGTTAAAAAATTTCCCCAATAAATGAATAATTCAACTTCAAAATTTAACTTACTCTGGTTGTTTTTAGCTGGCATCCTTAGTATGTTTGCGTTTGCTCCTTATCATAAAAGTATTTTTATTATTCTATCAATATTGGCGTTGTTGTGGATTTATGAAGCTGCTTTATCTAAAGCCAGAAAAATACATCTTTATTTGGGTATTGCTTGTTTTGCAATGGGGTATTTTAGTGCTCAACTTTATTGGATATTTTATTCATTAAATTACATTATCAATACTGGTTTTATTATCGCGCTAATTGCACAATTTGCTTTTTCTGCAGTGATGGCTTTTTTTATTGGCTTGGCATTTTTTATATTTGGGTATATTAGAACTAAATCTGTAGAATTTAATTATTTGTTTCTTTTTCCTAGTTGCTGGGTTTTGGGAGAGTGGTTACGTGGCTGGATTTTGACTGGGTTTCCATGGTGCGATATTGGTTATACTCAAATTGGCAATCATCTTTTAAGTGGCTACTTTCCTATTCTTGGAATTTATGGCGTTTCATGGTTGACACTAAGCGTCATAGGTTTCTTATTTATTGTGATTTACAAACGCCAAAACTTATTGGGTAATGCCCCGCAGATTACACGTGGATTACGTTTTTCTATTATTTACTTTATGCTGCTTGCAATCATTGGCTATGGGCTTAACAATCAGCAATATACTAAGCCATATGGGCGACAAATTAAAGTTGCTTTGATTCAAGGGAATATAGATCAAGAAACGAAGTGGGATAGTAGTAAATTTCTGCGTAATCTAGATATGTATGCCAAAGCTATTGCGCGAACTAAAGCTGATCTAATTATTTTGCCAGAAACTGCTTTTCCAATCTTTGAAAACAATTTACCTCCCTATTATCTACACGATATAACTGCACTGGCTAAAGCAAACGGTGCGGAGTTAGTGATTGGTATGCCTCAGATTATTGATGCTGCAGGGGACTATGCTAGTGCGGCTGTAGTAGTTAGTAAAGCGGGGCATCCCTATTATGCTAAAACCCATTTAGTTCCCTTTGGTGAATTTACACCGTTCCCACGTCTCTGGGGTGGGTTATACCGTTTATTTGGTTTGCCAATGGTTGGGTTTAGTGGTGGTGGTTTGAATCAGACTCCATTTGTCTTGGCTAACCAAAAAATAGCTTTTAATATTTGTTATGAGAATGGCTTTGCTAGTGAATTAGTGGCTCGTGCTGCCAATTCCACAATTATGGCAAATATAAGCGACTTAGTTTGGTTTGGTAACACTCATGCTAAAGATGAGCATCTTCAGTTATCACAAGCACGAGCATTAGAGAATCAGCGTTACTTTATCCAAGGTACCAATACTGGTAGTAGTGCAATTATTAAACCTAATGGGGAAATTCAGTCGCGTCTTCCTGACTTTGAATCAGGAGTATTGATTGATTATGTTCAAGGGGTAATTGGTACAACGCCTTATCAACGCTATGCAAACTATCCAATTGTTGGTGGGATATTATTTTTATTGCTTCTGACTATAATGGTAAAAATTGTTTTGTTTTATCACCACAAACATAAGCAATCCCGTCAAGCTTAGTAGCCAATATTGCGCCCATCGCCTTTGCAAATATAATTGTACTGCTTATCCACGATAGAACCGCTATTAATGCTGCTCCAGTCGCTATTAAAATAATAGTTTTTAATCAAGTTGCCATAGAGATCGTAAATACTGCTAGAGTCAATAATATATTGCCTTTGTGCACAATCAATTCGCCACCAGGAGAGGTTATATTTATATTTTGGTGTTAGGTTTTGATAATTAAACTTGGATTGATCAACAATGGTCTTGCGATCTTGAAATTTATTTACACTACCATTGCTAATACTTGATTCATTGATTTCACTGCTAACTAATCCATCTTCACTGTTACCTAAATAACGCCAGTTATCTCCAGTCCCGCCAGGAACTATTTTAGGTGGCACTTTGGGTACGCTAGATTTTTTAGCTGTATTTTTATGGCTGCGGCTATATGCAGAACTTGAGTCTGTAGTAGAGCAGGCACTAGTTAGAGCTGCGATTGCTAGAATCAGAAGATTTTTAATTTTTAGCATACTCATTAATTAGATAACATAAGATATTTGGAATGTGGGTATGAAAAAAGATGCTGTGATTAACAGCATCTTTTTTATAGATTACTATTATTTTTTAGCTACAGCTTCTTTCAAAGATTTGCCTGGTTTAAACTTAGGCGTTACTGTAGCAGAGATTTTAATCTCTTTACCGGTTTTAGGATTGCGACCAACACGTGCTGCTCTTTCAGCAGTAGAGAAAGATCCAAAACCAACCAAAGTCACAGTTTCACCTTTTTTCAATGCAGCAGTAACGCTCGTTACAAATGCATCAACTGCTTCACCAGCTTTAACTTTAGAGATATCTGCACTAGTAGCGATAGCTTCAATTAATTCTGCCTTATTCATAAAAAGCTCCAATAAATAGATTAAAATTAGTATATATACAGACGTAGTTATACCAAAGCTGGTTAATGCTGTCAAACCCAATTTTACAAAAAAAATGTTAAAAGGTGTAACGTGCTGAATTTATTAATTAAAAAACATGTGCCGAAAACCAACACCTGTATGGAAAATTTGCTTTAAGCATTGATAATAGGTAGTTTCCAATGATATTTAACACTCATCATTCTAAGTGTAACCATAAAAATGACTGCAATAAAACCAGCCAGCTCTTGGAGCATAAAACCTGACAAAACTATATATAAAATAGCACCCAAGAAACATACTGTAATATATAGCTCACTGGAGAATACTAATGGTACACGATTTGCGATTACATCAGCGATTACGCCACCTCCAACAGCGGTCCAGATACCTAAAATAATTGCGATATAAAAATTCTGCCCCATTATGAATGATTTTTCAACACCAGCTAAACAAAATACGGCTAATCCAATAGCATCGGATAAAAGAACTAACTGTGTTAATCTACGATTAGCCAATAGTTTGGGATTTAAGTAAAATATTATATAGGTGACTGCTCCAACACCAAGACTTAGCCATACATATAAATGGTTATTAATCCAAAAAACTGTAGTCCCTAAAATTAAATCCCGAAATGTTCCTCCTGCATTTGAAATTACAAAAGCTAACAATAATGCTCCAGTAATATCCATTTTTGAATCAATTGCTCTTAGACATCCGCTGATTGAACAGGCTATAACACCGACAATTAATAATATATCCAATAATAAACTTATATGTTCAATGTAAGTATTAGATGCCATAATTTGTCCTAACTAAATTGATTGTCAATAATTGACGAGCATAAACTGCACGAGCAACGTTTTGGTTTAATGATGTACTGTTTACAAGATCGGAAAAATCCAACTGAGTCAGTGTTAAGGATAACTCTTTCAAAAATTCAAGGTTTAAACGAGATATTTCATTTTGGAAATTGGGTAACTCAGAAATTAATCGTAATAAGAACGCAAATTGTTGATTGTCTCGCAAGGCATTACTTTGTTTAAGTAAGTCAAGAAGTTGTTCCTCCGTGAAGTTGTTATCACGTGTATGAGCCAAGAATTCAAAAATGAGAATGGCATGTTTCATTAGGTTAAGAGTTTGTTTGTCGTTGGCAAATTCATTGATTTTTTGCTGTAGACTACTGATACTAAGCATGTATGCCAATGCTAAGTATTTGGTTTTGATATCTTGAAGCTGTTCTAAAGTGGAAATCAGCATTTTTTGCTGACGCTGCTCACCTATGGCTTTAGCCAGATTAGGAAAAAACACCCTTAAATTTTTAGTTTTAATTAATATATTAAAAAACTGCGAGCTATATTTATAACTCAGAGCTTTATCTAGTTCACCTAAAATTCGTTCACGACTTAACGTTAATCCATCTTGATTGATACCCATGCTGGTTAGTAATTCAATGGTTTCATTTGCAACGTCAAAATTAAAGCGTGCAGCAAAACGGGCTACTCTCAAAATGCGCAATGGGTCTTCACTAAATGCAGGTGACACGTGGCGGATAATGCGATCTCGCAGGTCTTGTACTCCGTTAAATGGATCAATTATTTT
>SSGY01000221.1 GCA_008017145.1 Neisseriales bacterium | reverse complement strand
TAATTATGCCACGTACTTATTTTGCGCAAAAAATCTTTCATGGTGTAGTTGTATCTGATTACTGGAGCGCGAATCGTCAGTTAACTGATAATCGCTCACAAATCCAAAATGTTACCAATGAAAATCAATGGGTGCTTTTACCACAAAGACTTCCAGTACAAATTAAAGTGTTGGATCTGGATGATAAATATCCACTACGCGTGGGAACCAGTGCCTATGTTTACATCGAAACTGAGTAAATTTTATATGCAGGATCAAGAAGAAATTATTTTATAAATAATCAGGAAGCCAAAAATTTTTGATCGAGTGTGTCAATCAGTTAAAATTTCTTGAGATAGCAACTCCTACTGAACCACAAATAATATGGCATGGGCGTGCCTATTAAAATGACATAAGATCAAGGTTGCAATTATCCACAGAAGAAGTGGCGTGCGTTGATGAAATAATCAGAAAATATTGGAGAAACTATGTTTCATGGAATTATTTTTAAAGAGCGGCCTTCAGAGGATATTTGTCATCACCTCTCCGCCGAAGCCAATCAACTTGTGTTTGATCCAAAGCACCATCATATCGTTACAAAGCGCTTCTCAAATATCTGGGTGGCACATGAAACTGAACTTTCCTCCGTTTCTTTTACGGAAGTCCACCACCCACGTCGTGCGATTGCCATGGCTTGGACGCGCTTGGATAATATGGATGAATTAATTCAGAGACATCAACTAAATCCAGCCATCACTCCAGCAGAATTAATTTTGCACCTTTACTTTAAACTAAAAGAGGACTGTGTAAAATCTTTATTGGGAGACTTCAGTTTTGCGATCTATGACATAGATGCTCAACGTTTATTTTGCGCACGTGATCCTATGGGAGTCAAGCCCCTCTATTACTATCACCATCCGCTGGGGTTTGCTTTTTCAACTTCCCTACGCTTTTTTCATTTGCTGGGAACACCAACTCCACGCCTGGAATGGGTATGTAAAAAACTGAGTCATTGTATCCAAGGTACCTCTTTTGAGGAGACTGTTTACCATCAGGTTTATCGCTGTTTACCCGCGCATTATATTACCATCACATCTGATATGTTTGAAAAAATGCGATATTTTCATTTTCATAACGAAAAAATACACTTAAAATCTTCAAACGAATACGTTGATTATTATGAAGAACATTTAGATAAAGCGATCAGGCGCCGTGCTAACGTATCGCATCCATTAGGTGCAGAGCAAAGTGGTGGGCTGGATTCTACAAGCGTTACTACTTATGCATTACAACACTTTACCTTGGGAAGCAAAAATTTTCACACCTTTTCCTTTGCCTTATATGCCAAAGATCCTGAGGCTATTTTCAGCGTCAATCAACAACATGCATTACATTCTGCCTATGTTTGTTGCGATCCATTATGGTACCTTGATACTCCTAACCGTGCATGTGAAGTATTTGGAGCACCAGCACATCATGAGGTTGCCATACAGTGTGAGATTTTTTATCAATACGCTCAAAGATTAGGGGTGCGGACGTTATTATCTGGATTTGGTGGAGACGAATGCGTTACTGAAAGCAATCTCCAACTCTATTTCTACGAGTTACTCGCCAACCAACAATATGGACACTTACTGCAAGCTATGCCTGGCAATTTATTAACAAGAATGCTTCGAACAATGCGCTTTCTTTATCTTAATCATGGAGATTCTTGTGTACCAGACAATGCGATTCGACAAAATTTACAAACCCGGTGGCCTGTAGCTTCTATTGTTACACCATCACTAACACAACAGTATCAAATAAAAAAGACCTATGATCAACTCAGCCAATTTAGCCAAGGTTATAATAATCTAAATGCTTTTATTTTGGATTACACTTTATCACCATGTAGTATCAGTGCGCGTGCAGAAGAATGTACATTGATGGCCAGTCACTATGGGGTTGAGTATGCTTTTCCTTTATTAGATGTTGAACTCATCCAATGTTATTTATCTATTCCTTCCAATGAAAAATATTACCGCGGACAAAAACGTTATTTACATCGGCGTGCGATTTCAAAACATTTGCCATCTGGCATTACATCACGTAATTCCAAAAACATGGGCGCACGCATGTCCCCTTATAATCCCAAGGCATTTATCCTGAATGAAGATTTACATCCAGGATTATTAAATATTCTTCAAAAAGAAAAGCTGCGACAACAAAGTCAGCAGCTAAAAATTGCCAGTGCGGCAGATTTAGAAACGCCATTATTGCTCCAAGCTAGACGTAATATTCATACAGTGAATACATTGGACACTTGGCTAAAATATTTCTATCCCAAGGGATGTGACTGGCAAGTGTAGATCCCCTATTTAGGGTCCAACCACATTACCCCAGGCAGCACCTTGCATACCCGTGAAAAGACCCGTGCTGTTAGTACCAACACAGGTACTACTGATTGCAGCGCCTGGAGAGGTGGGGCAAGAATTAATCAGACCTGTGCTACCCTGGATGGCAATATAGGCGTTGGTTCCGTTCGGATTCAGCGCAATACCGAAGACTTTCGTTGTTCCGCTGCCTTTATTAGAACAAGCACCAATAGAAGGGGTGCTTCCCGTTACCGTTACCGGGCAAGAATACACAGAGGCGCCAGTGGATTTCCCGGTATAAAGATAGGTGCCCGTATTATCAACGGTTACATAGGCAATAGGATTTCCGGAATTCGCACTAACGCATCCTGTTCCATCGATTTTGCAAGCGGTCAAATAACCAGCAGGGCTGCCGCCTACATTCGCAATCGCCATATAAGTATTCGTTGGATCAATCACAATTCCCATAGGGCTATTCAGGATTGGAGAGGTACCCGACAAGCTTATTTGATTACAAGTGTTCCCCCCCCAATGCGCATTTATAAACATTGTTACCGCAGGTAACATAGGCATTTTGTCCCGGAGGATCAATCGCAATGCCTTGTGTTGTACATGATAATGATGAGGCAAAAGAAAGGGTTGAACAATTCAGTCCGCCATTCGTTGCACTGATACTACAAGATAATGATGCATTAATAACGCTATTATTAGTATGGGAGATCACATAAACATTTTTCGACGGGGGATCCACTGCAATACCATAAGGAGCGGTAGGGGTTGAGCCGGAATTATTACTCGTCGTGCAAGCAAAGGGAGTGGCATAGGCTGGACAGACAGAAGTCGTGTTGGCATTTGTACCTGAAGTATTACCATTATTTATATACAAATAAGGTGTCGTATTGCTGGATAAGACCGCAATTCCATTATCTTCCCGCGTTAAGGTTGTCGTGCCTCCACTGGAGACTGCTTGCATACATAAAGCATGACCTGCATCGTCTTGATTTGTACTGCAATATGATTGATTACTATTACAAACTAAATCTTGAGATTGAACATAAAGACCAATATAATAAGTGCCATCACCATAACCATTGCTAGTTAAATAATTTTGAACCGTACTAGCTTGTATGTTCCAGTTAGTACCCACTGTATCATAAGGTATACCATTATTAGAAGTAAGCATTTTATAAGTAGCATAAGGTGCGCCACAACTACTACAGGTATTATCTGTCGCCTTACACAATTGTATATAATTAATATAATCTGCGGTTGAACCAGAAAAATTATAACTGGCGTTACCATTACTAGTTAAATTAGCTTGCAAGGTAAGCGGCTTAAAAAGATCGTTAATCGAGAATTTTTTATTTACTGTAGCAGCATAAACACCATTAGCAGGCAAATATAAAGCCAATAATACTAACCCATGGCGCAGATCTAAATTCATACACATTCCCTTCGTTTAACTTTACTATATATTATAGTTTAAAACAACTCTGATCAACTCCCAATTCCACAACCACATATATGTTCTGAAACACCCATACCACCACCTTTTATCTCTCTCATGGCACCTAAGATGGTGAGTGTCGGAGGGCTATACACCAACATTAATTTTTCTTGATCTACATTCATTTGTTGCTGTTGATCCAGTTCTTTCTGCGCTATCATAAACGATTCCTAAATATAACCTTTGTAATATTAACATATACATAAAGCGGAAAGCAAATAATTTTATGATACAATATTTATCTTTGAACTAAAAGAGATACTATGAAACCCTTATTAGAATGGACTGTCATTGGCGCAGGACCTGCAGGAATTGCCAGTATTGGTAAGCTATTAGATGCAGGCGTTACACCCACGGACATCCTATGGATTGATCCATACTTTACCGTAGGAGATTTTGGGACATCTTGGCGTTATGTGAATAGTAATACAGCCGTAGAATATTTCTTGAATTTCTATCAACAGTGTGAAGCCTTTCATTATAATAGCCAAGCTCATCCACCTTTCATGATTGACCAAGTTCCGCCTACTAAAAGCTGTCCTCTAATGCTTGCAGCTCAACCCTTACTATGGATGACAGAATGCTTGAGCCAGCAGGTGAATGTGCTTAAAGATACGGTCACGGGTTTAATACCAACGAATCACCATTGGCAACTACAATTATCTTCTAAAAAACAATTGCTTAGCAAAAAAATTATTCTCGCCATTGGAGCTAACCCGAGAGAACTCCACTTTGCTAACACCCCCTCCATTCCGCTGAAAACTGCATTAAATCCCATTGAATTAAAAAAAGTGATTGAACCGCAGGATTACGTTATCGTTTTTGGCTCTGCACAATCTGCAAAAAGTGTCATAGATAATTTAACTTCGCTTAAAACTCAAAAAACTATTCTTTTTTATCGTTCAGAGAATTCTTTACATCGTCATTTTAGAGAGGATGATCTCAAGCACGTTGAAAGCTTAAAAATGACACCTCAACAGTTGCTCGCACAAATGCCACACTGCACAAAAGCCATTTATGCAATTGGCTTTAAGCGGCGTCATATTCCTATTCAAGGACTACCAGAAAATTATGGCTACGATCATAAAACTGGAGAGGTTGCTCCTGGCATATTTGGTCTTGGCATTGCCTTTCCAGAAATCATGCCTTATGAGCTTGGACAAATAGAATACCCGGTCACTGCCATTTGGCCATTTATGAAGCGCTTAAATAAACTGATGCCACAATGGTTAAATTAGGTAAAAATTTGTTTGACAAACAACAGGGAATTATTTTATGAACAATCAAGACTTAACCTTTAAAACCCCAGATGGTCGCTTTAATTATCGGGTTGGAGCAATAATTATTCGTGATGGCAAAGTTCTGATGGTGCAAAACCAATTGTCACGCTGTTACTATTCGGTTGGGGGCAGAATCAAATATGGCGAAAGCAGCGAAGAGGCAATTATTCGTGAAGTATTTGAGGAAACTGGAGTTTATCTGGAGATTGATAGACTGGGATTTATTCACGAGAATTTCTTTGTTGAGCAAGTAACTAATGAGACTTTTCACGAATTGTCTTTGTATTACTATATGAAAATCCCTGAAAACTTTATTCCAAGTTGCACAAGCATTACTGAAAATGAAATGACTGAGTCTCTGTCTTGGTTGGACATTAATCACCTAAATAATCTGGAAGCTTACCCTGCATTTTTTAAAGATCGACTAATAAACCAAACATCTGAAATAACTCACATCACTGAATATCGTGACATCTAGCCGAATGCTTTACAAATGCAAAATGGAGTCACAATCAGTGACTCCATTTTGCTTCTTATCCATAAATCTTAAGTAACTACTTCACTCACAAGCTACTGCAATATGCTGTAAGAGTTAGGAACAAGGCGGCGTAGTGTACATGAGAAGCCTTGTGACGACGCTCACTGTATAGTGTGAGCAGTTACAATCTCAATTTTGTATCCAACTACTAGAGAATGTACTAATACCTGATAGTAAAATACTAGCTCCACCAGATAACTTAATTTGCATTCCATTTGCAGTGTTTTGAGTAGTATAAGTTTGCCCATCAAAGCCCAACATATCACCATTACTTGGATTAAAATTAGCAATAGTATTAACCCCAGATGTCAACTTATGATCAAAAATAAACAACGTAGCCCCACCACCTTCATAGATCAAATTATCCCATGAATTTACAATTCGCAATGTCGTAGCTACATTTGCACCCCAAATTGGCATACCCTGCACTTGTCCAACAGTACTGATACCACCAAGTCCCCACGTACATTGATGATAGGTATTATCGGCACTATCTCTAATCACATTATATTCATAAAGGTACCCTGGTGCAACTGAAGGCGTTAAAATTTTGTCTTCGTTTAAGTAAACCGGTCCTTGCTTAGTCCAGCCACTTGGAAGGACTGCGGATTCAAAAGCTAACAGCACTGTTGCAGGAGTTGATTCATTTGATGCGTGCATGATATATTGATTACCATAGGGATCCGTGATAAAGTAGCGCGCGATTTTCTTACCAGATGAATAACCACTTTCATACGCCCACCATTTCATATCTTGTGCTTTATAGTTGGCAGTAACTTTAATCGTGCCTGGTGCTGGCGTAGTAACTAAGTTACCCGCTGCATAAGCACTTGAGTATGCAGCATATGGACCTGTTGACTCAAAAGGATACATTGCATTAATTGCAGTTGACATCGCACCCCAGGTATAACCATCTGGCTCTGTGGTAATATATGAAGTTACCCCAGGGGTTTGGCCAGGAGAGGAAATAAATATTTGCTCGTTAAATTGTAAATTTCGCGTTGAATTCTTTACGTATGGAGATGGTGGCGTATAAGACTCCCACTCAGCTCCAGTTATAGAATTTGCCCCACCATTTTTATAGGTAGGAATTGCAGATTCAGGATTAGTTTGTACTGTTGCAATATTCACTATTTCGTAAGCAACAGATAGAGGCGTCCACTGATCAGAAGGCGACGCAGAACTAGTACTGCTACCGCCATTACAAGAAATTAGCGTTACAGCTACCACTATAACACTTAATAATTTTGACGAATTTTTTATCAATCTACTATCCCTTGAAACGTTATTCAAATAAACCACTTGTAGATTATATTACAAATACTTTATTCTTTGTTATCCATTTGGGATAGTCACACAAAATTTCTCAGCTAATTGGTTTTGCCAGAATTAATTTGAGCATAACTTCATACAGATTATCATTACGAAAATTAAATCTGAATTCGCTTTCTTTAAGGTGTAAATATGCTTTATGCTTAGCTAAACCCTGAAATTTTCCGGTACGTTTTTTAACAAATTGCCAGAAATTATCGAGATTTTCAACATAGCTTGGCTTATTGGCATAGTTTTTATCGTGATCATAACCAACTGCCACAAAACCATCTTCTGATTTTACTTCTACAGCATGAACCGTAACTTCCTCAGTTGATTTACCTTGCAAAATACTGCGTAATTTAGTAGCAGTACAATTTGCCAGCATATCGACATAGACTTTACCACAACGCTTTAATATACCCAGATTATTGGCAAGTTTAGTGCCTAGATTATCTGGTTGCTCAATTTCATTTTTTTCATCAGCCATAGAGTTAAAAAATAACTCACGCTCTTCTGCCATCTCTTCGGTAAATGGTGCATACTGTTCGCTGAATTCAACAATACGTTCACGAATCTCGTTTAAATAGCGATTTACTGTATTACGATTTATTGCAGTTTTAAGCGCTATTTGTGTCGCTGAGAGGTCTTCAGCGAAATAGCGCACCATTTTACGGAATTTATATTCCGATATTTTAGCGCGGCGCACATATTTGTTTTTGGTAAATTCCATCTGTTTAACCTCTCTTAGTTTTGCTATTCTAGTCTAGCTTTTTAGGGCAAATTAGCTAATTAACTAAGGCACGTGTTATGATATGGCTTAGTTATAATACAAGCACTGCATATTGCATAGCGTGGCTGTATTATCCTATATTTTAACACGAAATTAAGTAAGAGATATTAATGAATAAAGTAGATAATTTTCGCCTCCAGTTCCCCAATGACAATAAAGAATATGTTCCTATCATGATCGGTGGAATGGGAGTAGATATTTCAACTAGTGAACTGGCACTGACAGCAGCTAATTTAGGTGGCATCGGACATATTTCAGACGCCTTGATTACTGATGTTTCAGATCGTAAATTTGACACTACTTTTGTATCTGATAAGCGTAAGCAATTTAAAGCTAGCTTAAATAGCCCAGATAAAAGCTTGATTCAATTCAATATGATTGATATTCGTCAAGCAACAAAAAACCATATCGGTAAAACGATGGAAGCTAAAAAAGGCAGCGGATTGGTATTTGTTAACTGCATGGAAAAACTTACCATGAACAATACTCGCGATACCTTAAAAGAGCGCTTAAATTCAGCATTGGATGCTGGAATTGATGGAATTACTCTAAGTGCAGGTTTGCATTTAAACAGCATGGCAATGATGCAAGATAATAAACGTTTCCATGATGCTAAAATTGGAATCATTGTGTCTTCAGTGCGTGCACTAAGACCATTTTTACAACGCGCTAAACGCTCTAACCGTATTCCTGATTATATCGTTGTTGAAGGTCCGCTGGCTGGTGGTCATTTAGGTTTTGCGCTGGAAAATTGGCACGAATATAGCTTACCAATTATTTTTAGTGAAGTACTAAACTTCCTTAAAGAACAAAATTTAAATATTCCAGTAATTCCTGCTGGCGGTATCTTTACTGGAACCGATGCGGCTAACTATCTGGCAGACGGTGCTGGAGCGGTACAAGTTGCAACGCGCTTTACCATTACTGAAGAATGTGGCTTAACAGATAAAGCAAAACAAGAATATTACAGAGCTGAAGAAGATGATGTTGAAGTAAACACCACTTCACCAACTGGTTATCCAATGCGTATGTTACGTTACTCACCATCAATCGGTGGCAAAATGAAACCTAATTGTGAATCATTGGGTTATTTGCTAGAAAATGGTACTTGTAGTTATGTAGAAGCTTACGAGCGTGCAAAAGCTGCTAGTCCTGATGGTAAATCATTTGAAGTTTTTGAAAAAACTTGCCTATGTACTCATATGCAACTCTATCAATGCTATACTTGTGGACATTATGTTTACCGCTTAAAAGATACTACTAATCGCCTTGATGATGGTAGCTATCAACTATTAAGTGCAGAACATGTATTTAAAGATTATCAATTTAGTACGGATAATAAAATTAGCAAACCAACGATGGTTGCTAAAGCTAGCTAATAATTTACTTTTGCTCTCTCAATACAAAACTCCAGGTAGTCTGGGGTTTTTGTATTGATTAACGTAGGATATGGCTAAATGAATTTAACTCTTTTTTCAACTCTTTCCAATTTGGTAAAATCTTATTCATCAAAGCATAAAAACGACTACTATGATTCTGTTCAATAATATGACATAATT
>SSGY01000108.1 GCA_008017145.1 Neisseriales bacterium | reverse complement strand
GTTTCGGCTTCAATAATTGATAACGCTCGAGCCTTAACAAAGCCACCCGGCGCAACTTCTAACTCTGGGAAGTCTTTGCTACCTAATTTTGGTGCCTTAACCTGCTTGCCAGATAATGCAGCATACCACTGATTCATATCTTTCCACCAGCTACCTGGCATTTCAGTCGCATTATGGAACCATGCAGCTGGATCTTCAACTAACTGGTCATTAACCCAATAATTACGTTTATCCGTAGTTACCGGATTAACCACACCAGCAGTATGCCCTGAAGCACCAAGGACAAAGCGTATATTAGGACTCTTCAAGTACCATGTTGATTTATAAGCGGATGTCCAAGGAACGATATGATCTTTTTGAGCTGCAAATAGATAAATTGGGAAATCAAGGATGCTCAAATCAATTTTATGTCCATCAACAAAGAACTCACCCTTCACTAGTGCATTATCTAAATACAAACGCTCCATCAAAACTGAATGCATTGGCACTGGTAAATCTACCGTGTCATTATTCCAATACAATAAATCAAATTTTTGTGGAGTTTTACCTAACAAATAATTATTAACCCAGTAGTTCCATACTAACTCATTAGCACGTAATGCCGAGAAAGTTTGTGAAATAATGCGCCCTGACATAACCCCACCAGTGTGTTTCTTGGCTTCACGTAATTTCATTAAGTCACGATCAAGAAAGGCTTTAATATCGCCAGGTTCAGTATGATCTAACATGGTAGTCATATGACCCATGCTATTAATCCAATCCAATCCACGTTGTTTCAGTAAAACAGCCGCAGTCGTCAGGATAATTCCACCAACGCAATAACCAAGTGTATTTACTTTTTCTTTATTCGTAATTTTACGTACTGAATCTAACGCAGCAATCACGCCCAAATTAGCATACTCTTCCCAACGGAAATTTTTAATTGAACGATCTGCTGATTTCCATGATACTAAGAATACGTTGTAACCTTGATCAACCATATACTTAACCATTGAGTTACTTTCTTGTAAATCTAGGATATAGTATTTATTAATACACGGTGGAACAATTAACAATGGCGTTTCATAAACTTTGTCACCAGCTGGAGTATATTGAATCAGCTCAATCAGCTCATTGCGGAAAACAACAGCTCCAGGTGTTGAAGCAAGATTGCCACCAACTTCGAACTGAGTTTCATCAGTCATCGTAATATAACCATTTTGGACGTCATCCATCATGTTACGCATACCATCAGCCAGCGATTTACCATGAGTATCAATCATTGTCTTAACTACTTCGGGATTAGTCAATGCAAAATTACTTGGCGAAATAGCATCAATGTATTGACGCATAAAAAATTCCATACGGAATTTAGTTTCTTCGTCCATATCAGACTTACTAACAAAATCAAATAACTGTTTTGATACACTAAGATAGCTTTGCTTTAAATATGAAAAAAATGGGTTTTTTTCCCAATCCGGGTCAGCGAAGCGACGATCAGCGGGTTTTTTTTGCTCAGCTTCAACCGATGCCTGATTAATATCACAAAATTTACTCCACATCGCAAGTTGCTCTTGATAGAACTGATTTTGTGATGTTAAGTAGCTTTGAGTATGATCAAAGAATTTCTGATACATATCCAAAAAAGGATTAGTCGGCTTATTTGCCGCATCGTGCCCCGAACGATTCAGTAAATTTTGGAACCACGATTGATTGGCGTTAGCAATCTGACTGAAAAGCTCTTCAAAGTTTTGACCTGGTTTAAACATATTAAATCCTACCTACGTTAACAGTATTAACAAAAATGTATCGCAATTACGCTATTTTAGCACTTATATGCTAGGTAAAAGATAATATTTTTAAATACTCTCATGTATAATAGAGGACTGTTTTGCAAGGACAATCTATGGTTTTATGGCGTTATCTATTTGTATTACTGGGGGTTATGCCAATTGCTGCATTTGCTCAGTCGGCTCACAATGCAGAGCAAGGTTATATCTTACTCGGCTTAGCATTAATCATTGGAGGCTCTTGTCTTAGCTGGATTGTACAAAAAGCCGGGTTACCGACCGTACTTGGAGAACTAACTTTAGGAATGCTAATTGCAGTACTTGGGCATTATCAGCTTGGATTTTGGCCTGAGTTAATTGCTAACCCAACAATCCAGTTACTAGCTGAGATTGGCAGTATACTACTATTATTTGAAATTGGTTTGGAGTCAAACCTTAAAGAACTAGTCTCAATTGGTCGCCACGGTGTAATAACTGCAATTATTGGAATAATATTACCGTTTACTTTAGGAACATGGTTGGTTGCAGAGTATATTTTTGGCAGTCAGGATATCAAACTAAATTTGTTTCTTGGTGCAACACTCGCAGCAACATCAACCGGAATTTCAGTACGAGTATTTAAGGATTTGGGAATTTTACGTAATCCAGCGTGTCAAATTGTGCTGGCAGCATCCATCATCGATGATATTTTAGGTTTAGTTATTTTGGCCTTTGTTTCTGGCTTAGTTATCGCTGGCAAAATGGACTTTGCTTCAGTTGGACACATCTTATTGAATGTGAGCATTTTTTTTATCTTAGCGCTGGTTGTCGCAC
Source organism: Neisseriales bacterium (assembly GCA_008017145.1). The sequence goes on along the minus strand of SSGY01000108.1, from coordinate 3,170 downwards.
GAAGAATAACGCCGAGAATAATCGGCTGGATTTTAAAAATCAGCAATGAAGAAGCTATGGTTGTAGGCATTTTAATTGCCTTTTGTCTATTATGGGCATGGTTTGCTCAAACAATTGGTTTAGCTGCGATTATTGGAGCATTTGTCGCGGGATTAATTTTAGATGAAGTTATTTTTCGCAATACTAAGCAACCTTTCTGGCATACCAATTTATTGAAAATAAGTAATAATAGCGAAAGTGAATACACCAAACACGTTATCCAAGAACAAATTTTAGCGGAACATCAGCATAATCGCCTGATTGAATTAGTTAAGCCACTTAATTATGTTTTTGTACCGATATTTTTTGTTTATGCCGGAATGCAGGTTGATTTGGTTCAAGTTGCCAATTGGCAAACCTTACAAGCGGGTTTCTGGTTAAGTTTAGTCGCGATTGCTGGTAAAGCTGGCTGTGGGATATTTTTACCCAAAACAGTTAATCGTTGGATTGTCGGTTTTGGCATGGTACCGCGCGGTGAGATTGGTTTGATTTTTGCCTTAACGGGTCGTCAACTAGGTGTTTTTAATGAGAATATTTTTGCAGCTGTCTTATTAATGGTAGTCGTAACCTCAGTAATTACACCGTTTGCATTACAGCTAATTGTAAAACGAGGTTTAAGATGAAATTAAATTTTAGCAAAATGCACGGCTTAGGAAATGATTTTGTGGTAATCAATAATCTGCAATTACAACATAACTTTACCACCTCAGAGATTAAATATATTGGCGATCGTAAATTTGGTGTCGGCTGTGATCAGATTTTAATTATTGATCCAGCCAATGATGGTATAAGTGATTTCTACTATAAAATATTTAACAGCGATGGCAGTATAGCTGGACAGTGTGGCAATGGCGCACGCTGCTTTATTCGCTATGTTGTTGAACATGGTTTAACTAAAAAGAAACAAATTAAGCTTCAAACTACATCACGCATTATTAGCGGACAATTAATTACCTCTGAATTAATTGAAGTAGATATGGGGGTACCTGAGTTTAGCGTAGAGCATATTCCCCTACTCATGCCACAAGCAGCGCATTATCAATTAGAAATTGATAATCAAACCTTGAAATTTAGCGCCTTATCAATGGGTAATCCGCACGCAGTAATAATTTTGTCACATGAAGCACAACTGAATAATGATGCAGAATTGAGCCACATCGCACAAACCTTACAACATGCCTCATTTTTTCCTGATAGCGTTAATGTAAATTTTGTTTATATCGTGGATAATAGCTTAATTAAATTACGTACTTATGAACGCGGCTGTGGCTTTACTTTAGCTTGTGGCAGTGGCGCGTGTGCCAGTGCAGCAGCATTGATTAAGCAAAATTTAGTTCAAAGCACACTGACAATTCAAATGGCTGGCGGAGAATTAAATATCAACTGGAGTGAAAAAAATTTATTGATGCGTGGTGCGGCGGTAGAAGTATTTAATGGTACAATTGAATTATGCGTGAATTAAATCTGGTTTTACCCGGCATAATATGGCCGGAAATTGCTGACTATGAATATTTACTAAAACAATTAAATATTCCTAATCTAAGTAAACTCTGTACCAAAGCCACGCTAAGTAGGATTAATTTCCATTACAGTGATTTTGTGTATGCTGACTATGATTACAGTGCAGGATTTTTAGCACAAAGCTATGCCAAAAAATTAAATGTGCATTCAGAATTTAACTCATTTTTAATGGTTGAACCAACTCATTTACGCGCAGATCGTGATCGTCTGTTGATTGCGGAAGCAGAATTACTACAGCTAAACACAGATGAGGCTAAAATCATTATTACAGCAATTAATCAGCATTTTAGTGGAGAACTGAAGCTATACCTACTTGAAGATGATTTATGGCTATTAGGGACTAACCTAGATTTAGAAGATTTAACCAGCTATCCAATTATTGATATTGTCGGAGAAAATATTGATGATTTTCTACCTCTTGGCAAGTCGCGCTTGCAATTACACAAGATTTTAAACGAAATCCAAATGTTATTGTTTAATCTACCCATTAATCAACAACGACAGGATGATGGGTTAATGCAAGTAAATAGTGTATGGTTTTGGAATAAACATAGACCAAATTTAAATCTTGCGAGACAACAGATGATTAGCTCTAGTCAGCAAATAGATGAACAACTCAATGAGATAACTCAAACTACAATATCATTAACAACTTTAGTTATTCCAAATGGTTATTTCGCTGCACGTTATCGTGATAGCTTTGCTTGGGTTCAACAAGTCAATCAACTGGAACAAGAATTGGCATCAAAATTAATTGCACTCCTGTCTAAACGAAAAATAGCGCGAATTAAAATTATCATTCCTAGTGTTGAGGGCAGTTGGTGTCTAAGTTTACAGAGTTTAGATTTGTGGAAGTTTTGGCGAAAAAAATCATGGCTGGAACTGATGGAATCACTCCAGCGCTAATCAATCATAATTAATAAAATAACTTGACGTGGAATTATCTTACTTATCCAGACTGCTTACAGATTATGAGATGAACCACAATGGCACAACTCATCCACTGGACTTTGTTGTTTTTGCGAGAAAAATTTAACTAGCTTACACAATATCTTATAGCCAAAATGACTACACTTTAATAACGCGCGCAGTAGTGCGGTTAACGCCACAACAGATGCCGCGAACTTTATGAATAATATCATAGGTTCCTCCAATATAATTAAGTTATTGTTAGGCGCGCTATATTGCAATATCTAAACAAGGTACTTTCGCACATTGCAGATTTAAAATATATCTCAGTTGTGAATCCAAATTTTCTAAGGTCACTATAGAACACCTACAGCGACTAAGTTGAAAACACCTCGCATGTTGACACGAGGCATCTTTGAGGAATTAAAAATGAAATATTCTTGCGCCTAACAACGTAAGAATGCGATATTGTAACAACCTTACGGTGTAATGTCAAGTTTATATAATAATCAATTACTAGTCGATAAAAAACAGAACAATAAGTTAAATTAATATTTATAATGCATAATCTTAACGATAATTTTATTTTTGGTTGTTGGCGATTAAATGAATGGAACTATTCTACTAGTGAGCTTCGTCAACTGGTTGATCAACTCCTAGACATTGGTATCCGTGAGTTTGACCACGCTGATATATACGGC
>SSGY01000015.1 GCA_008017145.1 Neisseriales bacterium | reverse complement strand
CGCAATCAACCAATTAATGATATAAATCCGTGGATAAAGATAATAGATTTTACTATAACAGTACATTCCAAGCGGGCGGAATAAATACCCACCAAGAAAGAGTGCTAATACAATACAAATTTTAAATTTACCATTAAAATAATCAGGAATACAATTAGTTGCAAAATATATTGTCATAAAACCAAAAATTACAAAATCATAATACTCGTATAAACTACCCAGAGAAGCTAGCAATATACTACGCCGCTCTGCAGAGCTTAAATTTGATTTTAAAACAGTTATTATTTCTCGATAAATCATAATGCCTCAATCAACCCCAGATTAAAATTTAATTACTTCTAAGTGAAATAGAATTATAACCACCACCCAAATCCTGATAGAGACTAATTAATGTCGTCATTTGCAATAGCTTAATCTGGTTTAGAGCAATTTTCGCTTGGTCAACATTAAGTTTATCTACCATAATATCATTATAAGCAATAATTCCTTTTTTATACAGTGCATTATTCAGCTGATATTTATCAAGAGCAGTAAGATATGCTTTATTGATAAGCTCGTAGCGATGATTGGAATCACGATGGTTAACTAAATCATTATCAACATCGCGTAGTGCACCTCTTACAACTTCAAGATAATTGGCATAAGCAAATTTTTTTGCACCACTAAAACTTTTAATCTCGCCAAAAATAGCTGGATTAACTGACCAAGTTAAATAAGCATCTGTTGTTGGTGTATAGATCCCATCAGGGCCTTTTGCGTCTACATCTGATTGTCCAGCAAAATAATCAAGCTGAACCGCAGGCAACAATTGTGAAGCAATCACTCCGCTATTTTGGGTTGCCAAGCGGAGCTCAGTCTCCGCCAATTCAACATCTGGCCGATTATTTAAAACAGTTACTGGCTGAGCTCCTACATCGGGAAACTGAGTGCAAAAACTCTCAAAGTGGACATTAATCATCAATGGACCCGGATTCTGGTTCAGTAAGTATTGCAACGCGTTCTGTGCTTTTTGAATATTAACCACAATCAGCTCGCGCTGTGCTCTTAGTTCCCAAAGGCGTTGCTGAATCTCATCGACATTTTGCGCTGGTACAAGCCCACGTTGAAAATCAGTATTTTTAATACTTTCCCATTCGCTCAAATCAGCAAGATAACTGTCTACTAACTCCAAGCGTTCAGATTCTGCTAGGTAAGTAAAATAGCCTGTAGTAAATTGAGCGATAAAGGTGAGCCTAGCTGCCGAAACTGCATATTGCTGTGCTTCGACATTGAGGGTTGCAGCTTTATGCTGTGAGATAAGATTAAAAATATTCAGTGCAGAATATGAAGGCCAAGCACCATAAAAATAATTAGGATATCCTAGTGCAGGATTAGTTGAGTATCCGGCATAGAGATTAATTCCTGGAATCCAACTTAAATTTACAGCGCGAAGCTGTCCCTGTGCAATTTCGAGATGAGCAAAAGCTTTCTGTACACTATTATTAACTTGTAAGCCTTGTTTTATCAAGTGGTTTAGTTGTGGATCATTAAATTGTTCCCACCATGCCAAATAAGGAAAATTACTCTCATATGTAATTGATTCATTTATGTATGCCCAATTATCAGCTACTTCAACATTAGGTTTCACATATGTCGGATTGATTAGTGAGCACCCGTCCAGAATAATCAAGATAAGAGAGAAAAATATCAATAGCCAGGCTTTAATTATTTTCATCACATAATTCCTTGTATGTATTATTTAAATCATCAACAATTCGTTGGTTCAATAATTGTAGTTTCTCAGGTAATTGTTTGCCGTTAGATTGGCTATGCAGGTACCATAAACAGACCACACCACGGAAAACCTTCGAAATTTTATACTGGAGATCATCGGTTAAAATTTCCTTATTACGTTCATAGATGGCATCATTCAATAGCGGCTTCAGTTGGTTCCAGCTTGCTCTGGTCGAGCCAATCAAACGAAAGACACCTGAAGCAGTAAAGCGGTTGCTCTCTGCATTTGCCGCAATTGATAGAGCTTCTTTGAGCAGGTTTTTTTTCGGCGGGAATAATTAATTACTGTAAAATTGCTATTACCAAACCAGAAGTGCTCCAATAAAATGCAGATCGCAAAAACCAGTATGGTATAAATGGTTCGATCGACAATGTAGTACTGCATGGCAAAGCTGGATGAATTACTCCACTCAATACCAATATCAGAAAAAAGAGTGGTTACAATGATGTAATAGTTATATCTCATTGCAAAGCAATACACCATTGCCCAGGCAATGAATACCATAAAAAAAATTGCTGTCCGGTAATCAAAGTGGATAATGTAAAACATGATACTCATCGCACAAATTCCAATAAAGGTACCAGGCAACCGCAGATAAGAGCGTTTTAGAACAGTTCCGGGATTAAAGCCTACATAAATCATACATCCGGTAATGACAATCCATGAGGCGTGTGGCAGATTAAATCCTTGTTCAATTGCAACAAAAAGCATATATGCAACACTGATCTGCAGATATCTTTGCGTATAGATGTCTAAATTTTTAAACATTGTCTATTCCACTCACTTATTAAGCATTTCATATTTTGATTGATCGAATTGGAGCTAACGTTTATATTAACCATAAATTCAGGATAATCAAGAGTTATTCCTTGATTGATTACCAAGGACAGCTCTTGACAAGCACGCGCTAATGCTTGCACAGCTGGTGCATTTTCGGCTTCGCTAAAATGTGCCAACTCTAGAATATGGACATACAGTAGTGCCATCCGTAACCCTACCCTGCGCGCCGCAAAACCGTGTTCTTGGTAACCAAGGCTCATCGTATAATCATACATCTGAAAAAAATGTACAAACACCAGCTCCGAAGCGCCATTGGACTTAACAGCAAGGAGTTCCAAATTTGCGGAAAACTCCAAAAGTGCAAAGCTAAAGCTTCGGAGCCAAACCCGATAAAAGTATATCCGGGGATATAGATACATTACTGAAATACCAACCGCCATTGCAAGCAGAAAACTGGTACCGTAATTTATCCAAATATTCCAGTTACCGCCCAAATTAATTCTCAGTTGGGTATAAACAACAACTTGCATTAAAGTAATCATCCCCAAGATATATGGAAATTTGCGCTGGCAAAGTATAAACAGCCCAAAAATCACCACTCCAACCACCAAGACAGTAAGCCAGCGGTATTCAATAATACTACTTAAAATGAATGAATATAATGTACACATACAACAATAAATGGCAACATTGCGGATTCGTAAATTAAAGTTTTTCTCAAGTGCCGTGGTAAAAATCCCAATTATAGGTAATTGCAAAGCCTGACCAAAGGCAAATGGCGCAAAACAAAAATTAACTGCAAATAAAACAAGTGTTACTGTAACAGCCTGCATTGCGCTTACTTGCATAAAGCCATAAGGATCATAGGCATGAATGGTAGCAGATATTTTCTTTAGCATTTGCAACTTGGCTTAATTGGTATGGATATAGACAAATGCACTCGCTCCTGGATTAAGAGGAAATTCCGACTCAGGATCAAGAATTTTAATTTGTAAAGGAAACCGTTGTGGGAGTTTGAGCCATTCATTTTCATTCTGAACAACCTGCTGTTGAGTCCTTTGTACTGTAGTTTGTCGATCACTAACCCATAACTTATTAACCACCACCCCATGAAAAATTTTATTAAAATAATACATTCGTAAAATAAATGTAACTTTGTCACCAGGACGAACATTTCTTAGGTCGGTTTCATTAAAATTTGCTTGCACATACCATGCATTAGTATTGATAAAAGAGAAAAGTGGTTGATGTTGTACAACTGGAGTACCTACAGATAAATACATATTATCTACAATACCATCACTCCCAGCTCTGACAATGGTTAAGTCTAAATTAATCTTAGCTATATCCAGCGCTGCTTTGGCGGCCACAACAATTTGCTCCTGTTGTTTTAGTTGCTTGTCATCGATCTCAATTTGCTTATTTAATGCTCGCACTTGATCGTTTTGTGTTTTAACATCAAAAGCCAAATTTTGTAAATCAAGCTGCGCAATAGAGCGATTAACCGATGGATCACTTTTTAATGTGTATTGATATTGTAATTTTGCTAACTGCTGAGTCATAGCAGAATACAAGACCTTATTCTTGGCAGTTTGTTGCTGAATGACTTCAATATTCGCTTCCGCAGCCAAAAAATCTGCCTGTGCTTTCTGATAAGCTAACTTATATGGTACATCATATACTCTAAATAGCGGACTTCCTTTTTTTACTGCCTCACCATTTTGCACATATATCTCTTCGATAAAGCCTGCAGTATCAGCGGCAACAACCTGTGAATTAGTAGTTACGAAAGCATCATCAGTAAAAGGAAGCAGATACGAAAATAGATGAAATAGCCCTGCAAAAATGGCAATTACTACAATTAATGTTGGTATATTTAATTTGTCTTTAGCTATGTCAAAAATACGAATCATGTTAAGTTCTAAAAAATATTAATTAAAATCCCAATAATCTAAATCATGATCATTGGTAAGTGAGCACTCAATTATATCAGATGATCGCAAAAAATGTAAATAATCAGTCCATAAATCAACTTATAATAACTGATGATCCATTCTAAATTTTAAATTAACCAAAATAATTTATGATATAATTGAGCGCTCACTTACCATTATGTTGCTATTGAAAATAACTTAAGGCTAACTACAGTTAATAAAGACTTAACTATTAAACTTAGAGAATTAAAATGCAAATTAAATACTCGCAACTTACACGGATGTCTTTTAATACATTAATTGGAGCGTTAGCTCTATTTAGTCTGACAATTACACCACGAAGTTACGCCGCTGATCTGGTGGAATCACAGGCACTACAAAGTAATCCAGAAAGCTCTCCCCTAGCTCCAATTAATAAGATTGACATTCTTGGTAGCCCGAATAATCAATATCAAAGCGTCAATAATTTACAAGGTGGCAAATACCCAGCATCTCCAGCGGCTATTGCACCAGATAACTCTGCGGCGGTTGAAGCAGAACAATTAGAAATAGATAAGCTTAAAGGTGAGTATATCTCACCATATAATTACACCCAAGATCCAATTGCCTATAATATGGGAACAACCTCTGTTGCAGGTCCAAATGGAACTTATCACGGAGGAATTAGCTCAATTAGTTCGGCAAATATAAATCTTGCAGGGCAAAATAAAGGAGTATTTTCAGATACAGCAGAAGTATGGGGACAAACTCAGCGCTGGGGCGGCTTTGCGCTAGGTGGCGGCCTAACAGGATCAGTCTCACCTGTTCAAACGGGGCAGCCAAACACTTTTGGCACAACAGGATTAATCATTCCGAGTCAGGCATATGTTGACTGGGAATATAAAGATATTTTTGAATTTACTGCCGGTAATGTAATTTTAACCAACCCATGGGTAAACTCAATTAGCAGCTACCCTGGAGCAACTTATGCTAATAGCAATAACCCATTTCAGGCAGTTCAAGCCAATGTCCAAGTAAATGATAGTTTGCTACTGACTGGGTTTCAGGCGTTTACTTACCAGCAATACCCCAATAATTGGTTTAACTACCAAACTTTGTATAATTCTAATGCAGGCTTTTTAAATGGATTGGCACAGACATCTGGTGCAACCGGAGTTGGGGCGACTTGGAATCCAACTAATAATTATAATTTCAATCTATGGTACTATAATTTTATTGGTCAAGCCAATATGTATTATTTTGATAATCATTTACACACGGCAATTGCAACAAATATAAGCATGGATTTTGGAATTCAATATTTAAATCAAAGCAGTAGCGGCGATGTTTTTACGTCATCAACTTATACAAACCTGCAGGGACAAACTGTTCAAACCCAAGGCATTCAAAGCAACGCGGTTGGTGCAGAATGGGCGATTAACACCGGAGATAATACGCTATTAGTTGCATATAACAACGTCTTTGGTAACTCTAATTCATATATGAACGGCGCGATGATAACACCTTATACCTATGGGTTAGAAACTGATCCCTTATACACAACACCAGCACTATCGTCACTTGCCGAACTAGGTTCGGGAAGTGCCTACTTGATAAAAGATACCATGCATTTTTTAAATTCAAGTTTGAAAGCTAGTTTAGCTTTCTCACAATTTTTTATTAATCAAGTTTATGCAACGCAAACTGGGATGCAAACTGAATACGACGCAGCACTGCAATACTCGGTGCCACACACTCATCTGAATCTCTGGGGGCGAGTTGTGTATGTGCAGCAAGCTGACAATGCTGGTGGTGATTTTATCCAACCACGTTTTATCATGAACTGGACGTTCTAAAGCATAACCAGCAGCTAGAACAATGAATAAGACCCTTTTACACGATAATAACGCTACTTACTCGCAATCATTAAAAACAACGGGTAAACCCTGCGCTCTCCATTCTCAGTAGTTTTGATGATGCTATAAATATCCTGAAATTTAACATCACGAAACCCAACAGATATTGCGATGCTCCTTAGTTCTTCGCGGATAAACCCGTTATGCCCATCAAATCCTTCACCGTGAAAAGAACCATCTTCGAGATCTAAATCAGCAAGGAATAAACGTCCACCATCCTCTAACATTCCATAAAAAACTTCAATAATTTGTTGTGTGTTAGGAATATGGTGCAGTGTTTGTAGGCTATAAATCAGATTAAATTTCTCAGCGGGTGGAGCTTCAACAGTTAAATCCAATT
>SSGY01000045.1 GCA_008017145.1 Neisseriales bacterium | reverse complement strand
GCTGATGGTATGATTCACACTGTGAAAAAATCATTAGCTGATTATGGTGATAAGATTGATGCTTCTGAAAAAGAAAAAATTGAAGCAGCAATCAAAGCAGTAGAAGAAGCGATTCAAGGTGATGATAAAGAACTTATTGAAGCTAAGACTCAAGAGCTCATGACTGCATCACAAAAAATCGGTGAAATGATGTATGCTGATCAACAACAAGCTGGTGCAGCAGGTGCTGCTGGAGCTGAACAAGCTTCTGGTTCTGCGCCAAAAGATGATGTGATTGATGCGGAATACACTGAAGTTAATGACAAAAAATAATCATTAACAAGTATGTTAAAATAAAGCCTAGGCTTTTGTAGCCTAGGCTTTATTCTTGTAATATGTTAATGTGTTGTAAGCTGTTATCTAAATTAAAAAGAGACAAAAATGACAAAATAGAAATCAGAAAAAGAAAATAATTAAAAATTTCTTCGGACCCAAAAGAGGGCTTGAGGAGCAATTAGGCAAAAAAATTGACTTGGGGATAGAGTCAGCACTAAAACCACTAGCTAAGGAGCAAATACAAAAGAATATTATTTATGTCTGAACGAGATCTATGATTGTTTACCAATGACACCCTCGAGCCATGAAGTCATATTTTCATATGTGAATGGGATGAGTTTTGGTGAATTTTATGCAAGATAGAAAAATTTACAGTGTGGTTATTAGAGAATTTTAGATAATAGGTGAAGCAGTTAAGCATTTACCGCTTGAATTAACCAATAACTTTATAGTGTTATAAAAACTGCCAGTTGAGTTGTTTATATCAGATGAAGTCTAAATTTCTACAGATAAACCGTGCTTTGGCTATAACATAAGGATGATCCTAAAGGGGATTTAGCATTAACTAAATAAAGGTATATTCTCTAAATTTTTCTTACCGTAATTTCTAATTTTTAGTGATAGCTAAGTCTTGGTAGACGCCAACTATTAAAACGAAGCGTGGAAAATTGATCCAACGTAATAATGCTTGCATAAGTTCTCTTTAAATATTTAAAAGTGTAATCGTTTAGTAAATTTGAGTTACTAAAGAAGCCTCGTAACCCGCTCGATTTATTATCCATAACCGAGCGGATTAGCAGAATTATAATATATCTTAAACTAGCAGATGTTCAATAGCCTCTCTCTCTTCACATAGTTCTTGATAAGTAATATCAATATATTTGCGGCTAAATTCGCTAATTTGATAGTTTTTAACTACAGTATATTTTCCGTCTTTACATGTGCATGGATAGCCAAACATCACTCCTTCTGGAATACCATAGCTGCCATCAGATGGAACACCCATAGTTACGACTTCACCTGGCTCAGTTCCAAATACCCAGCTACGCATATGATCGATTGCTGCATTAGCTGCTGATGCAGCTGATGATAGTCCACGTGCTTCAATAATTGCAGCGCCACGTTTTTGTACGGTTGGAATAAAATCAGATACTAACCAGTTTTCATCAACTAATTCGCTAGCTTTTTTACCATCGACCGTTGCATTGAAAATATCGGGGTATTGTGTTGAAGAGTGATTACCCCATGCGATAACATCTTTTACTTTTGTTGAATGACTACCAACTTTTGCTGCTAATTGACTCATAGCACGATTATGATCTAAACGCATCATTGAAGTTATATTACGAGGATCTAAGCCATGTGCATTTTTTGATAAAATCAGTGCATTAGTATTGGCAGGATTACCAACTACTAATACTTTTACATCTTTTTTAGCAACCGCAGCAAGAGCCTTACCTTGACCAATGAAGATTGTGCCATTTACTTCAAGTAAATCTTTTCTTTCCATTCCTTTGGTGCGTGGGCGAGAACCAACTAACAGCGCATAGTCAGCATCTTTAAATGCAACCATTGGATCGCTGCTGGCTACAATTTTATGCACTAGGGGAAATGCGCAGTCGTCTAATTCCATCATTACACCTTTAAGTGCACCCATCGCAGCTTCAATTTCTAGCAGTTGTAAAATTACAGGCTGATCTTTACCTAACATATCGCCACTTGCAATACGGAATAATAAACTATAGCTTATTTGTCCTGCAGCACCTGTAACCGCTACTCGAACGGGTGGTTTTGTTGTCATAATATAACTCCTCTATAATGTTAATGTAGCTAAAAGAATGATTTTAAACAAACTATTCAAATTAGCTTACAAGTTAAATCGGGTATTTACGGTATTATATTAGGTTTGAATTAAAACAGCAATAGATAAATCATCTATTAATTAAATCCAAGTAATTATTGCAAATACCACTTAAACTATCATGGTTTACACTTGTTAGTAGTTGTTATAAAAAAGAATAAATCTAAACAAAACTTGACATTTTAGTTTAGCTAAAACTAAAATAGCGGAATCAAATTGTTTTAATCTGGTGTTAATTATGAATGTTAATGAATTACAAGAACTTCAGGAAAACGCAGGATTGGCGGTGGCTCTTTTAAAACGCATGGCACACAAAGATCGGCTGTTAATTCTATGTCATTTAACTACTGGTGAAATTACTGCTGGAGAGCTCTCTCGTCGATCATTACTTAGCCAGTCAGCATTTTCGCAACATTTGGCGGTGCTGCGAGCGGAACAGTTAGTTAAAACTCGAAAAGAAGCGCAAACCATTTACTATTCATTAGCTAATGATGCGGTTATTGAGGTTTTAAGTACACTTAAACAAATTTTTTGTAAATAAATTTAGGAAAGTTAAAATAGTGGATAATTTGCAGCAATCAAATCAAGAAGTAAATATGCCATCTCATAATATAAGTCCACGTCGTCAAGCACAGTTTATTCTTGCAATCTCAAGCTTGGTTGGCGTTATCTTAGGTAACTCTTTTTCGCAATGGTTTTATATGTTAGATATTCTGGTTGGTATGGCCCTTCTTGTAGCTAGTTTAACAGGAGGGTGTGTTCTTGAAAAGATAATTGCAAAATTACCGTGGAATAATTGAGAGGATATTTCTTAATGTTTAAAAAAATTGCTTATATTGTTATTGGTACAATTTTGGTATTATTCTCTGTAAATGCTGAAATGGTAACCCAGTGTTCTAAAAGTGAATCTGGTTTAACTAAATGCAATGCTCGCGAAAGTGGCGTTGAGGTGATGAATTTGGATTGTACTCATGGAGGAAATGGATCTACTTCTTGTGCTGGCAATTATACCGATAAAGTTGCTGCCAAATTAGGATTTAGCTGTGTGCAAGATAAAAAAGGTAATACTTCATGTCGAGGCAAGTCTTCTGATGGGACTTCGTTTGTAATGAGCTGCAATATGCCGAAAAGTAATAACAAGCTTCTGTGTGATATCAAAGATAATCAAAATGAATCAATGACACTGGCTTGTTTAATAAGTGAAAGCGGTGTTCCAGACTGTTCCGCCGTAGATAATGATGGAACAAAATACCAAATCAAGTGTAATGGTAACCCTAATGAATCAGGCAGTTGTGTTACCGAATAACCGCAGCAGCTATAAATTTTATCTTACTTATGTCGCTTGATAGCTGTAGGCTACAAATTGGGGTGGTATTGAAATAGAATTGACAAAAGTCAAACATTTGTTTTAAAATATCGTAACTCAAATTTTGTAGCCAAACAGTATAAGGCATCTGTCATGCAATCAACTTCCGAATCTCCTACTTTGCAAAGTAATGTTAACTTCTGGCTAGAGCCACGCACGCTGGTTGCGTATGCAGTTAGTTTGTTGGCACTTGCCGAAATTATTGATTTGACAATTGTCGCTGTAGCTATTCCCCATATTATGGGATCATTGAGTGCCAATTTGAGCGAAGTTTCGCTTACTATGACCAGCTACATTGTCGCAGCGGCAGTTTGTATTCCCTTGACTGGTCTGGTAACCCGCAAGTTTGGTATGAAACATGTAGTTTTAGCCTCCGCGGTCATCTTTGGAATCTCTTCCGTTCTTTGCGGTATGTCAACTTCTCTCAACGAAATGATTTTTTTCCGTTTGATTCAAGGGGTTGGTGGTGCTTTTTTACCGTCAATTGCTCAATCCTATATTTCGCGTAGTTTCACACCTCAAGAGCAACCTAAAATGATGACGGTGTTTAGCCTCTGTGTAGTAATGGGACCTATTATTGGACCAGTTTTTGGTGGTGCGCTGGCGGAAAATCTCGATTGGCGCTGGTGCTTTTATGTCAATGTGCCAATTTGTATTGCAGGTTTTTTATTAATCTGGCATTATATGAACAACGATAAACACGATGATGTTAAAATTGATTATCTAAGTTTTGCATTTATGGCACTTGGTGTTGGTTGTTTAGAATATTTCATTGATGAAGGTAATACCAATAATTGGTTTGATTCAATGGAAATGGTGATAGTCCTGACGATAGCAGTGGTTTTACTGATTTTCTTTGTCTGGCGCGGGCTTTTAGGTAAATCGGTTATCAATTTCAAAATTTTCAAAAATACTAATTTTGTACTATGTTGTCTATCAATGTTTTTGTTTATGTTGATGGCATCGGCATCGTTGGCATATTTTCCGACTATGTTACAACAAAGTTTTGGCTATCCAGTTGATACTGCTGGTTATATTACAGCACCACGTGGGCTAATTGCGTTTATTATTGCGCCAATTGTGGCTAAACTAATCGGTAAGGTAGATGCCAGAAGAGTCATGTTCGCTGGCTTACTTACGTTTGGTATTGGTTGCTTTATGCTCTCAAGCTACGCACCAATGGTGAGTCAGAGCTATATAATCTGCTCAATGCTGATTCAGGGTGCTGGTATGATGGCATTTTTCATTCCAATTATGCAGATTGTTTTTATTGATGTTCCTCAAAGTTTACATAGTGACATTTCAGGAGTGTTTAACTTTTTTAGAAATATTGCCAGTTCGGTTGGAACTTCTTTATCTTCAACAATTGTTTCACACCAAATGCAGGTTACTTATCATGATATGGGTGCTCATGTTTCACCATATGAGCGCGGTTACTTATGGTGGTCACAGAATCTGGCTGGAGTGCCACAACAAAGTAAAATTGTGTTGGCTCAAGCACAAGTAATGGGGCAGGGGGCGTTGGTTAGCTATCTGGATTCATTCTTTGCCTTTGGCTGTGGAATGTTATTAATCTTATGGTTACCATTTCTTCTAAAACGTCCGGCAGCAGGTGCTCCAGTGCATATGGAGTAATAAAACAAAAGATTGTGTATGTTTGATCTCATTAAATAATAAAACTAACGTAGGAATAAAAATATGGCTGAAAAAAATTCTCAATCACGTAAACATTTGTTTGCTGGAATCGTAGTAGTCTTAGTTGCTGCTGGTGGGGTCTATGGTTACTACCACTATAGTCAAGTATATCCAAGTACGGATAATGCTTATGTTAATGCCAACCTGATTAATGTAGCACCAAAAGTTGGTGGTTATATTGAACATGTTTATGTCAAAGAAAATCAGCTGGTACACAAAGGTGATTTACTGGTAGATATTGATCCACAGGATTATAGTTTGGCGCTAAGTAAATCCCAGCAAGATCTTACTTTTGCTAAACAACAAGCAGCTAATACTCAGCAAATGATTAATAACGCCAAAGCAAGCGTGGCAAGCGCTAAATCAGCATATGAATTTGCGGCACAAATGGCTACGCGCTATACCAACTTATATCAACAAAAAGCTGGTTCATTGCAAGATATGCAAAAATATCAAACTCAGGCAACGCAAGCTAAGCAGACTTTGGATCAAGCAAACGTAGCTTTAGCACAGGCAAATACCCAGTATCAAGCAGCGGTAACGCAGATTGATTTAGCAAAAAATGGTGTGGAAAATGCACAAAATAACAATGGCTATACACAGTTACGTGCCTCAGTTGATGGATATATCAGTAATATCAATCTACAAACTGGAGAGTATGTCTCACCAGGGCAAAAGCTTTTTGGTTTAGTCGATAATAGCAGCTGGTGGGTAGATGTTAACTTTAAAGAAACGCAGCTTAAGCGAATTAAGGCTGGACAAAGCGCGAGTGTTGAATTAGATATGTACGATCATAAATATCATGGCGTAGTGCAAAGTATTAGCTATGCCAGTGGTAATACATTCTCATTATTGCCTGCGGAAAATGCTACTGGTAATTGGGTAAAAGTTACACAACGTTTTACAGTGCGAGTAAAACTTGATGATGATACTCAGTTTCCACTTCGGGTTGGTGCGAGCAGCAAAGTTACTATTGATACCACTAAATAGGGCATAATGACTATGAAAATTAAGCAAATTATACTGGTTGCAGCCAGTGGTATCTTGACTGGCTGTGGTTTACTTGGACCAGACTATTAGAACTTACGCATTGACAGCTAATCATAATTATGTATTAACCAGTCCATGCATTCCATTATCTTTAATGAACCCAGCAATGATAGAATTAAATAACTGACGCTGTATTTGATACCAGTTCGTAATGAGCTGTTTTGATTTTAATACTTCAAGTTTGCAAAAAGCACGTAATGCACAGT
>SSGY01000167.1 GCA_008017145.1 Neisseriales bacterium | reverse complement strand
TTGCGTAGGCGGATAAATTGGCGATTAGAAACGCCTATTCGAGAAATTGCGGAATCGTGGCTTATTTGACCATCCAAATACGCCAAGAAAATCATTTCGCGCAGCTTAGTTTTTTGCGCATAAACGGTGTTGGCTTTTGCCATAAATGTCACTCCTTCTAAGTTAAAATTTCACACCATAGATATTACTATGGCGGTGACATTTCTATTTCAGCTAAGTGACATTTCTATTTCGGGTTGATATTTTTCAAAAATATTATTGCTTTTTCCTAAACCTTGTCCTATAATTCAGAATAGGTTAAAAAGCGAATTTGCTTATATAACACTAATAATGTTCTATTTCTAAGGGCTAGCCATCATGAATGCAACAAATTACAGAATATTGGTATTGATTCTTGCCGGAACACTCAGCGCATGTGGCAGTGGTACTTCGCAGTCAGCAACACAGTCAAATAGCCCGAGTCGCGCATTTGGAGGCTTAGCATTAACAGGAGCTTCATCAGACCCATGTAGTGGTGTGCCTGCATGGAATAGTACAACAGCCTATGCAACCGCTGGTACATTAGTTGTTCAAAATGGTGTTAAATATGTAAATAACTGGTGGACACAAGGTAATAATCCAACTACAAGCAATGGTGGAGCTGGTAGCGGTCAACCATGGACAAAGCAAGCAGTATGTGGTACTCCAACGCCTAGTCCGACTCCAAGTCCATCACCGAGCCCGAGCCCGACACCTACTCCTACGCCAGTTCCAACACCTACCCCAAGTCCGAGCCCTGCTCCAACCCCAGCACCGGATGATTATCCGCTATATAACACATCAGGTCAAAATAATTATACTGGTGGTACAATTGTAAGAGGGACAGACGGTAACTTATACCAATGTTTATCAAATATAGTAGCTCCATGGTGTAATAGTACTGCTGCATGGGCATATGCTCCAGGAACTGGCAGTGCATGGAATCAAGCATGGCAATTAGTAGTATCACCAACGCCAACACCTACTCCATCGCCAAGTCCAAGCCCAAGTCCTACACCAGCTCCGACACCGACGCCTACTCCATCACCGACTCCGAGCCCTACGCCAACGCCCCCTACACCAGTTACTGGTCTGATATATAGCGCGTATAAAGACGTTGGCATAAATGCAAATTGGAATAATTTGCAAATATCAACTAAAGTTCAAAATAATGCAGCGTCTTTCCCAAGTGCATTGGTAACGGTATTACCAAGTACGTCAATGAACACAATCAGCTGGGCATTTGCAACAGGTGAGTGTGGACAAGAAAATTGGGCCGGAATGAATGCCACACAATTTGCAACTCAAAATATCGCTGACTTTAACAACGCAGGTTTGAAATATATTGTTTCAACAGGTGGTGCTTCAGGTGCATTTACTTGTTCAACTAAAGCCGGAATGGATACGTTCTTAAATCGTTATATGTCCAAAGGCTTTGTTGGTCTTGATTTCGATATTGAAGCCGGGCCAAGTGGTGCTGATTTACAAAACCTAATCAATATGATTGCTTACGCACAGCAAAAATATCCAACTTTAAGGATCAGCTTTACACTAGCAACCCTAGCTAATGCTAATCCAACGGGTACAAGCTTAAATTCACTGGGGGATAGTGTTATTACCAAAGCAAAAGCTGCTGGAATTAATTTCTACGTGAACCTAATGGTAATGGATTATGGTAATTCTTCGGCTGTATGTGTAATGAACACAGCAGGAACTAATTGCGATATGAATTTATCTGCACAACAAGCTGCCAAAAATCTCAGCAAATACTACAATATTCCGTTAAGTAATATTGAATTGACCCCAATGATTGGAGTGAATGACACCGTGACTAATCTTGTAAGCTTGGCTAATGCCACTAGTATTGCTAGTTGGAGCAAGGCTAATGGACTTGCTGGATTACATTACTGGTCGTTCGATCGCGATGCTTCATGTATCAATGCATATGCAACTACAACCTGTAGTAGCTCAGTGAACGGAGTGCCGATGCAAACTTCAGCGCTGCAATACTTGAGTGCCTTTGCTAACGGTCTATAATTTTTCTGTCTTCTAAAAAACTAGAGGTGCACCTAGCCCTCTAGTTTTTATTTACTTATCACCCATCAAACTTAAGCAATTAGCAACTTTTTGTAACCTTTGGTTTGAGTTATTTTGCCCATAATCCAATACATAAAGAGCATTATCACAATTAACAAAATAGTTAGTCCATATGCCGAAGCTCGGCTAACAAGTTCTGCCACTAATGGCGCAAAGCCCGCTAAAGTTATGCCTAAATTAAAACTCAACGAACAGGCTGTCATTCGATAAGCTTCGTCAAATATCTCGGCAAATAGACTGGTTACAAATGACGTAACGGCACAAAATCCAGTAACCATTACCAAAAGGCCAATGATTCCCAGCCAGACGTTAACAACGCTCAGCATAAAGATTAACGCCCCTAAGAGCATCAGCAAAACATAGCGCTTGGCATAACCTACCCGACACACATGACGATTAGCAAAATAACCAAAAAGAGGATATAAAAAAATTGAAACAATCAAAATTCCATTCATTTCCAAAAAGGCTAGTTGTTTACCTAGATGTAAATGCGCCTGCATATAAGTCACCAGATAAGTGAATAATATGTAATAAATTGTTCCAGTGGTGAAGCTCAGAAGAGACATATAAATCAGCACTTTTGGTTGTTTAGCAAAAATATCTGCCAGCGTAAACTTGTGCTCAACTTCAATACTATGTTTAGGAAATTCCGGTACCATGCGACTATAAATTAAAAACAAAACCATACTCAAAATAAAAGGAATTCGCCAAACTAATGAAGGAAATCCGCTGTGCGCAGAATTACTAAAGACCGCAATGGCGATACTACCGACTACAGATGCAAGGAAGCAACCTAGAACTGAAATCGTATAAATCAAACTGGTTAAAAAAGGTTTATTGGGAGCATCACTATCGACTGCCACTGCAATTAATCCCGAGAATTGCCCACCCGCTGAGATTCCTTGACAAATACGCAAAAACACCAAGAGTATTGGCGATAAAATCCCCAGTACCTCATAACTAGGTAAAAATCCAATTAAAGTAGTTGGAATCGCCATCAACCAAATGGAGAGATTAACCGCATACAATTTACCCCGCCGATCCCCAATCACTCCAAAAATAAACGACCCCAGTGGACGCGCTAAAAAACCCACCCCAAAGGTAACAAATACGAGTAACAGACTGATAAAAGGAATGTTTTTAGGAAAAAATGTACGTGATATCTGCAAAGCAAATAAGCCATAAATTGTAAAATCATACCACTCTAATACATTACCAAACGACGTCTTGATAAAATCCTGTGAGACTTTATCTAATTTAAATTTATTCATTGAAACCCACTCTTTCGTAAATATAATTGTTATTTACTGATAAATAACAGCTAATTAAACAGTGATGCTACCGATATGTAAAAATATCCGTAAATAAAGCATTTACTTGATTTGTGTAACATCTCTAGTCACATAAAAGGGTAAATTTAAATTGCTTTTAACAAATTAAATCTATCATAAACAAATCAGGCTGCTAAGTAAATTTCTGAATAAAATATAATAGTGGATAACTCTAGGTAGGTAGAATTAGGATTATTGATTTCAAGATATGTACTTGGTACATGAGAGGTATTGTGTAACATGATAGCTCCTTTCGGATTATTAGAAAATTATCTGCATCATACTGTTTAATACAGACAAACCAGCGGTTATCCTTTCAAAATAAATTATTTAATGTAAGTGCTAAAATGCTCACAGAAAGAGGAGCAAAGCATTTTAGTCAAATTTTATAACACTATATAAATGCGTAACTAACTCCGTTACTAGGTGTCAATTATAACATCGTTAGACATCATGGTCAACCATCAATGCGCTCAAGATAAAATACACCATCAAAATACAACATTATCAAACCGACCAAGAATAAGACTATACTACAGATAAATTTATTACATCAAATAGCTACTCTCGCAACAAACGTCAGTGCTTATTTTTTAAAATAGTCGTTGATATTTATCTCTAACCAAATATCTTTATTTCTATGATTACTATAAATAAATTTACCAGTTGCCAATTCTCCAATTAGCGTATAATTCGTAACTTCCGCTACAGGGTAATTACTCGAATTGCCAGTTTGGTAAACTCCCCCATCATCAAGCGGCGTTGAAAATAACTGTTTTAAATCCGATACTCCAATCTTATCTATTGTAGTAAGATAAGATTCAATGTGATGATATCTCACACTTGCATAACTAGGGGTATCTCTGGTACGATCAACACAATTATTCATGGTTAATTTTGCATGCTCAAAATTAGCTCGGTATAAGTTAGTAAAGAAATTAGCTTCAGGTTTTTGACCTTTCAAGATTACCGGTTTTGTTTTCACGGCATGCTCAATTGTAAATGAATCATTAATATCAACAATAGCATTAAAATTAGAAACAAAAGCTGGATGATTATTAACGTATTGTATAAACTCCGCTGAATTTTTTGCTTCCAACATAGCATAAAATGCAGTATTTAATCCGATATAGCCAGAAAGATTAAATCCTGGCACTGAACGCCTGCCATCATTATATTCAGAAAATAAACCTTTGTCATTTATCCAAGTAAACCCGGGGATAAATCCAAGAAATCCAAAACTGGCTACGCTATTGTCATTTCCAGAAGGCTTGTAAATTACAAGACTATAGTATGGATCAAGCTTAGTAACTGCAGTCGAAAGATCTAGGTTTCTGGCAATCAACATTGAACCAGTTTTGGATAAATTGCCCCAAACCGACAAAAAAGAACAATGTCCAGAACCGCCATCATCAGTTAATTTATCGCCATTAAATCCACTATACAGCGTAATTAACATTGGTAACATCTCAATAGACAATAGTTGTTGATAAGATAAGCCAGATGTTTTAACCATGCCCTGCAAAAGCTCACGCTCTCTGTCATCAATTTTAAACTGATAATATAATCTAAGAATATAAGAAAGTAAGGAGCGAGCACTTATACCCTCAAAATACTCCGGTACTATTTTCTGATAGATTTCATGTAATTGATTGTGAACCAGTGCTCCATATTGTTTCCCCATCTCACTATAAGAACCACATAGATTTAAAATAGTTAGGGTTTCATTTTGCTCAAATCGCCCAATATTATTTCCAGATGTCTGATAATTGGTTAATTGTTGGTAGTGCACATAATCAGCTTTTTGGTTATAAATACAGAATTTAAAAACCAGAATAACTCCAGCTAAAAACACAATGGCGAAGATAACTAAATCTAAAAGTATTATCATGATATTTGCTTTCAATATTATTTCAGTCAGCTAATTTGTTGTAAACTCCACCTGCCTATTCTAGCATAAATTTTTTAACTACTAACATTAATAATGCCAATTTGATATATCTTGCGACTCATAAAATGAAAACTTAATTAGTTTGTAATGATATAATTCTCTCAAGAAAATATTTTTAACCGATGTAGTCAGGAATGAGAAATAGGATGAGTATGGAATCAATTGAGGTATTATCTTTTATTGGGCTGATTATATTAATGCTAGTCTTCTTGGAAGTTGGTAGATTAATCAGTGCAAAAGCAATTCGAACTGGAATAAAAACAGATTCTTCAGGGTCAGGTCCCGTGGAAACTATTGTTTTTGGATTGCTTGGTCTTCTGATTGCATTTACTTTTACTGGTGCAGAATCGCGTCTTGAATATCGGCGGGAGTTAATTACTAGCGCCGCTAATTCCATAAGTACAGCCTACGCCAGAATTGATTTATTAAGTACAAATAGCCAACCTCAGATGCGTAGCATGCTCAAGGAATATACTCTTATACGCGCCGAAATTTATCAAGGACAAGAAAGCCTTTCGACAGAAAATGAACTGGCACATGCTAGTGATCAATTACAAAAACAAATCTGGGAACTAGCTGTCACAGATTGCGCTAAATTAAACTCCAGAACTTGTGATATGCTTGTACTTCCCGCATTGGGAGAAGTCTTTAGCGTCGCAACATTACGTCAGGCAGCATTATTAAATCATCCGCCAATAGAAGTCTACATTATGTTAGTAATAATTAGCTTATTTGGTGCGCTATTAGTCGGATATACTCTACCAGTCTCAAAAAAGCGTAATATTTTATATATGATTACCTATGCCTTTACTATCTCGGTATTGATTAC
>SSGY01000185.1 GCA_008017145.1 Neisseriales bacterium | reverse complement strand
TAGCAATGTTCTACTAATTGCATCGCTGGCGCTATTAATCGTCTGTTCCCGTATATTTACCAAACCACTGTATTTGTCTTATGGTTTTGTATTTGCTTTTGCTTTTTTAATTTTTGCCTTAATCTATGGTATTTTAGGCTCTTATGTCCTAAGAAATGAATTCCATGGAATATACACGATCAATGATGCGGTTTATTTTTGTATTGAAACTTATAGCACAGTCGGCTTTGGGGAGATTTATCCTCTCACTACAATGGCTAAATACTTCGTAATTTCCATGATTATGATGGGTTTAATAATGTTCACTTCGGGAGTTACACTAGTTGCATATCTATTTAATAACAAATTACGTCGCTTATTATTTAACATCAATAAAGGAAAAATTTCAATGACTAACCACGTTGTCTTACTAGGCTATGGAATCTTGGCTAAGATATTAATTGAAGGCTATAAACAGTCAGGCAAAGAGTTCATCGTGATTGATAATAGCAAAAACATGGATACTGATCGGGAAATATTACAAGAAAATGAACGATTATTAATCTCACCTTACCCTGGTAATAGAAATATTCTAATAAGAGCACGAATCTCTGAAGCAAGTCTGATTATAATTAACTTTGAAAATGACTCTGATACAATATTTGCAATTATGAATGTCACTGAATTCTTAACTAATCACCCAACAGCCAATAAGCCCCAAATATTAGCTCGGATTTATTACGAAGAAAATATTGCCAAAGCCAAATTAGCTGGCGCTGACATTGTTATTGCTCCACACTTACTTGCCGCAGCCGAAATCAAAAGATTAGGCTTAGCTTAATTTAGATTAAAAACTGAAAATACCCCTTTAATTGATTACCAAAGGGGTATAGCGATAAGAAAATATACACTTGAGAAATTTAATTAATCGCGATAATTTCCGCATTAATCAAATCCGCAGTTTTAGTACCACCCACATAGCTGATTGAGGATTGTAAATCTTCTTGAAGCTCAACCAACAAGCGCTCCATATTGCCCCGATAATCAATCAAGATTTTTTTACCTTCGACATTTTTGTATTCACCTTTATTATACTGCGATGCCGAACCGTAATATTCTTTATATGCCCGTGGCAATGAACGACCATCAAGAGTGACCTCAATAATATTACCCGCTGATTGATCATAGCCAGCAAATAAACTGCCCGCCATAACCATAGTTGCACCACAAGCAAAGGCTTTGGCAATATCACCATGCTCAACCACGCCACCATCTGCAATCAACGGTACGCCAGCTTCATAAGTATAACTAGCGCAATCAAGTACAGTGCTTACCATTGGGCGATGAAATCCAGTCTTATTTTTGGTGATACAAACTTTACCCCCAGCAATCCCAGCTTTAAGCGCATCAGCACCCCAAGCATGAATCTCAGCAGCAGCATCACGTGATGCAATATTACCAACAATCAGAAATGAATTAAAGTGATCTTTTACATATTTAATCATTTTTTCAGCTTTAGGACACCATGCATTGGCAATATCCAAAGTCATAAATTCTGGTGTAAGTCCTGCAACCTGCAATTGTTTCAACTGATCAATCGTATCATCATTAACTCCAATACTGATTGATGCAATCAAACCATTTTCCTGCATATGACGGACAAACTCAACTTGATCGACATTAAAACGATGCATGGTATAAAACCACCCTCTACGAGCCATAAATTCGCAAGTATCAGCAGAAACTACCGACTTCATATTTGAGGGATAAACTGGCATGACAAATTTATGCCCACCAAAAACTACCGATGTATCACACTCTTTACGGCTATTCACCAAAGTATGACGTGGACGCAGATAAACATCTTGATAATTATATTCCCGAGCTACTATATTCTTAAACATTATATATATCCTATAAAATATCCTATAGCATTATTTTACCGCAAAGGTGTGACGAAGATTAGACAAAGCGACGACTCGCAATCTAAACATGGCATTTTAAACCAATAGCCCGCGCACATCCTATCACTGTTGCAAAACACCAACAGTCAAGTGGACAATTCTGATGTAAGTGACTGTATTATCGCAATCTACATTCAAAAAACTTGCTCCGCAATTAAATCCCGTGCTATAATTGCAGCTGGAATTGTAAATTATTAATTCACAAATTTAACACTCTTTCACACTTTTAATATATTTTTAGGGAATAATCCATGAAAAAAATTTTAGTTAATTTACTAGCTCTTGGTTTAGTTGGTGGCGCTGTAGTTGCATGTTCATCTGGTAGCAGCAGCTCAACTCCAGCAAGTGGACCTGCGGCTCCTTCTGCATCACCAGTTACTCCTCCAGCAGGTTTCACTATCCCTGCAGGTTCTGCTTCAGGCGCTGCATTTAATCTTAGCGCTAACCAAATTGCTCTACCAGGAGCTTCTGGTTATACAACTCTGGCAATACCAGCAAGTTTGAGTGCGGCAATTGCGGCAACTCCAGGTACAACGTCAGCAGTAAAAGTAGCTGCAAGCGGTAGCAATATTGTGGTTAGCCTACCAAGTGGTGCAAATACATTGACTTACGTTTTAACGCCTGTAGCTCAATCATCGCAAAGCCAATCTCTACAAGCCGTAGCAACTACTGCTGAATCATACACTTATGAATCAACTGTTGCTACAACAAATCTTATTGCTGTAGAGTCATCTACTACTGCTGGTGTATATCCACATGGCTTGGCTTTTGGAACAAATGAAAGTATCGTTGTAGTATCTCCAAACCCTACTTCAGCTCCGAGATTCAGTTTAGCTTTAACAGGGTGTTCTGGTGTGGTTAGTGCTGACAATGCTTCAACAATCAGCGCTACTGTAACACAAAATGTAGGTTATATCAGCTTTGGTACTCAAACTGGTAAAGTATGTGTATTGAGCGGCTCTACTGGTACTTGGACTAACTTATCTTCACAAGCTCCTGCTGGTAAATATACTGCGGGTAACGTAAACAACCTTAGTTTCCCTAGTACATTAAATACTGGCAATACTTTAATTGGTTATTGGAATGTTGGTACTGGTACTACTAATATCTACCGTGTAACTGGTTACTATAACAATGGTACACCAACTGGTAATGGTTTCTTGAATACAACTTCAGGTGCAGCACAAACTACTACTAATGGTACTACTCAAGTTACGTTCACTAATGTTCCTAGCACTTCAGCAATCAGTTCATCTTATGTTGATGCTGCTGGTAATGTATGGGTTGGTACAACTAATGGTTCAGTATATGTACTTCGTACTGGTGCTACTGCTTGGACAAATACAGCATTGACTGGTGCTACTGGTGCAGTTACAGTTCAAACTAACGGTGGAACTAGCGGTGCAACTGCTACTTCATTGATTGGTGGCGCTTCTCAATCTTTTGCAGTAAACTAATATTTAATTGCAAATAATTTGATAAAGTGGACATTAGCAATAATGTCCATTTTTTATATCCATAAGAATTAAATTTATGTCAAAAAAAATCTTTTATTTAGCTTCTGCTTTGAGCTTTTTGGGGATTCAGAATGCCTTTGCTTCTGAAGAAAATGCTCTATTTCAAGGCTTAGACAATCAAATTGCATTAGGTTACAGTTACAATTCATTGTATGCCTATAATCCAGATTATGCGGGTCCAAATGTCACAACTACTGCCAGCAATTTAAATTTACACCTTGAGCAATTATTTAATAGTAACGTATGGCTTGCCATTGATGGTAGTTTCACCTTCAAGGCTAATCAGAATGCTCCAGGCGGTGCCGGATTCAGTGATAACACTCAAGAATTTGGTTTCCCAGCTAGTCTTAGTGCCAAAGGAGGTTACTCTTTCAATTGGGGTGGCAATTCTACCCAAGGTTTTCAAGTTATCCCCTACCTAACAATAGGACGAATGTTAAATTATAACGGGATGTCAGTTGCACAAAATACCTTCACACAAAGCTACTTAAATATGTATGGTGGAGGCGCTCGTCTTGAGTATGCTTTTGCTCGTGATGCAAGTATTTACTTAGATCAATCTATTGGATATTTACAAGATCCCAACGCTAATAATTCAGAGGTATATAACCAAAGTGCTATGTCATACACCACACTGTTAGGGATAAAATATAATGTTACCCCTTACTTTCAGGTTGGCTTACAAGGAATGTACAATCAAACTAACTTGATTGATACCTCAGTTGGTTATAATGCAATTACCTACTCATATCAAAACACGGCACAAACCAGCTTTGGTGGAATGTTAAGTTTTGCCTATCTTTATAACAATGATCAGCTAATGAGTAGCCTAAGCAACATCGGTTCAGGAAACAGCCATTCTGAAGCTCCAAATTCATTATTAGCTGCATTTGATAATAGCTATAGTTTAGGTATGGGTTGGGTAAACTCGACTAATAGTTACAAAGGTGGCTCAGCACCCAGTATAGGAACTTCATCAAATTACATAGATTTTAATGTGGCACATTTATTTGAAAATAATGTTTGGGCAAATATTGATGCACAGCTAATTAATAACATTAGCCAAACCAATATTCCAGCAGGACGTGTTAATTCAAGCGTACCTACATATATTGGTTTTCCAGGTAGCGTAACTATTGATGCGGGTTATGGTTTCCAAGCTTTTGATAGTGGATTCCAAGTAATCCCCTATGCTAATCTCGGCGTAATTATGAATATGAATAGCTATAATATACGTAGCAACTCAAGCATTATGAATGCTATTTCGCAAGACATGTACCTTCAATATGGTCTTGGTGGGCGTGCAGAATATGCCATTAATGATTTCTGGCAAATCTATGCTGATCAGTTATTAGCAGAAATGAATGATCAGTCATCACTTGGGATAAATGCTTGGCGTTCAACCTCAAGCCTTGGTGTTAAAATTAATCCAGTAGCACAATTACAACTAGGACTTAAAGGGTTTTACGACATCATTACACCAAATGGTGATGCGTATAATACTAGTACTAATAGTTATATGCCAGCCCAACAAAATTCTATGGGCGTACAGTTTGACATTGGGCTACGATATTAAACTTTCAAAGATAAAAAAACAGCAACATACAGTTGCTGTTTTTTTATCTACTATTACAAGCGCCACAAGATAAAGCCACGTGCGCGAATCTCTTCTTTCGGTAGGATTGACTTAACATCCAAAATCACGCCACCAGGTTGTACTTTAGCCAATAACTCATCCAATGACAAAGACTTAAACTCTTTATGTGCAACAGCGACGACTAGTAACGGAACTTGTGGTAAATCAGTAAAGGCAGTAAATTTAACTCCATATTCATGCTCAGCATCTGGGGCATCCGCAACTGGATCACAGCAATAAACCTTAGCATTATAATCTTCCAGCTCTTTAATAATGTCAATAACCTTGGTGTTACGGACATCCGGACAATCTTCCTTAAACGTAAAGCCTAACACTCCAGCTTGTAGCTTGCTAATATCCAAACCATTCTTCAATAACAGTTTAATTCCTTTACGAGCTACATAACGCCCCATATTATCATTAATCCGACGACCAGCCAAGATAACCTGAGGAATATAACCCATTTGTTCTGCACGGTAAGTCAAATAGTAAGGATCAACCCCGATGCAATGTCCACCCACTAGACCAGGACGAAATGGCAGAAAATTCCATTTGGTTCCTGCAGCTTGGAGTACTTCTTCGGTATCAATTCTCATCCGATCAAAAATAACAGCTAATTCATTCATAAACGCAATATTTAAATCACGCTGCGAATTCTCAATAACTTTAGCTGCTTCGGCAACTTTAATCGAACTGGCTTTATGTACGCCAGCAGTTACCACTGAAGCATAAACCGCAGCAACGATATCCAATGTCGCTTGATCTTGCCCAGATACAATTTTATGAATAGTTGTAAAACTACGCTCTTTATCCCCAGGATTAATCCGCTCTGGTGAGAAACCTACAGTAAAATCTTCACCACAACGAAGCCCAGATTCACGCTCCAGAATCGGCACACAAATTTCTTCAGTAACGCCAGGGTAAACTGTCGATTCGTAAACTACAATATCACCTTTTTTCAAGGCCTTACCAACAGTTTCCGAAGCACGCTCTACTGGAGTCAAATCAGGCACATGAGCATCATCAACCGGGGTTGGTACTGCCACAATATGAAAATCAGCTTTTCTTAAATCATTAATATCGCAGGTGTATAAAATATCTGCCGCAGCTAAATCCGCGGAAGTAGTTTCCTCGGTACGATCAATCCCTTGCTTCAATTCCAAAATTCTTTGTGGATTAATATCAAAACCAACACACTGCTTTTGTTTACCAAAAGCAACTGCGGCAGGTAATCCCACATAGCCTAATCCAACTAGGGAGACAATTCTATTATGCATTTCTATTTTCTTTCTAATTAAATTTAATTTTTGCCATTAAGCCAGAGAGAGAGAGATAAATACTCGCTCAAGGCACTTTTATAATCAGGCATTACATAATATGGCGCAATTTTTGTACTATCTAATATCGCATACTGTGGACGTAATGCTTTAAACGAATAATCTTTATAACTAATCGGTTTTACCTTATTTACGTCTTGTCCACTTTGCCGTAAAATTTCCTGTGTAAATTCAAACCAACTACAAGCTGAGCTACTCACACAATTATAGATCCCATAGTCACTAACCTGCTGCTCAATCAAAGCTTTAATTGCGCGCGCCACATCCAAGGTATGTGTTGGGCAGGTAATTTGATCACTAATAACCGTCCAATTATCTTTCTCACGTGCCAATCTAAGCATTGTCGTTACAAAATTACCACCTTTACCCGATGCTCCTGCTACGCCAAACAAAGATGACACACGAAGGATAAAGTATTTATCCGCATAAGTCTTAACCGCAATTTCACCTGCATATTTAGACAAGCCATAAACATTTAGCGGATTAGGCTGATCATTTTCCAGATAGGCATTAGGGCTTGTTCCATCAAAAACATAGTCGGTCGAGATATGAATCAAGATAATCTGATTCGCAGTACAAAATTGCGCCAATTGGACAGCAAATGCACTATTCACCAAAAAGGCTTGCTGTGGGTTTGATTCACAACCATCAACATTAGTAGTAGCAATACAGTTAATTATATAATCAACATCTGAGTAAGTCGCTAACTGTGAACTCACATTCGCTGCTGCTGCATTGATATCTGCTGAAGTAGAGTTAATTAGTTCATAATTGGGAGCTAAAACTTTACAAAGATCACTACCAAGTTGCCCATTACTACCTAAAATTACAACTTTTGCCACTACTGTCCCCGTTTGTCATAGTTTTGTTTAATCCAATTTTGATACTCACCACTTAGTATATGATTAACCCATTGTTGGTTATCCAAATACCATTGAATTGTCTTACGAATACCACTATCAAAGTTCTCTTCGGGCTGCCAACCTAGCTCATTTTGAATCTTAGTTGGATCCATTGCATAACGGTAATCATGCCCGGCACGATCGCTAACATAGCTGATTTGCTCTAAATATGATTTAGCATCGCTCCGTGGTTGCAGCCCATCAAGTAAGCGGCAAATTGTTTGCACGACTTCCAGATTAGTCCGCTCATTATGTCCACCGATGCAATAGCTCTCACCAAGCTGCCCTTTTTCAAAAGCCAAGATAATTCCCTTGGCATGATCATCAACATATAACCAATCACGGATATTGTCACCTTTGCCATAAATCGGCAGACTTTTCCCCTGCAATGCATTATTTATCACGAGTGGAATTAATTTTTCAGGAAAATGATATGGACCGTAATTATTAGTACAGTTAGTAATCACCACTGGCAAATTATAGGTATGATACCACGCCCTTACTAACAAGTCGCTGCTAGCTTTTGATGCCGAATAAGGACTACGTGGATCATAAGCAGTATCCTCACGAAAGTAACCACTATCACCCAGCGAACCAAATACTTCGTCAGTTGAAATATGGACAAACTTAAATTGTGTTTTATCCGCTAAGCTATTATAGTACTCTCGAGCACATTCTAGTAAATTATAGCTACCGACAATGTTAGTCATAATAAATTCACTAGGACCACTGATTGAACGGTCGACATGGCTTTCCGCTGCCAAATGCAAAATTCCAACTGGTTGATATTGTTTAAAAATCCGACTAATATTTTCTTTATCACCGATATCTACTTGTTCAAAACTATAGCGTGGATTATCATTTATTTCTTTAAGAGATTCAAGATTTCCAGCATAAGTCAGCTTGTCAATATTTACCACATGATAATCACTATTATTAATTAACTGCCTAACCACAGCAGAACCAATAAACCCAGCCCCACCAGTTACCAATAACGTTTTTTTTGTCATAACTCGACCTATTTTTTATAAATAAAATTAATATCTGCATCTTTAAGTAAAGGCTGCTTTTGATCTTTGTCAGATAAAAGTAACTCGCCAATCTCAGGCCATTCAATCCCAATTAATGGGTCATCATACTTAATACCACGATCACATTCAGGCGCATATTCTGCAGTAGTTTTATACAAGAATTCAGTACTATCCTGCAATGTTACAAACCCGTGCGCAAATCCCGCTGGAATCCACAACATCTGTTTATTAGCTTCACTCAATTCATAACCGACCCATTTACCAAAAGTTAGTGAGCCACGACGAATATCAACAGCCACATCAAAAACGGCACCACTAACACAGCGTACTAATTTCCCTTGTGCTTTAGGATCTAGCTGGTAATGTAAACCACGCAAGACACCCTTAGCTGATTTTGAATGATTATCCTGAATGAATTCTGGCAAAATTCCATTGGCTTGAAATAATGATTTACGATAGCTTTCCATAAAAAAGCCACGTTCATCGCCAAATACTTTGGGTTTAACCAAGATTACATCTTCAATTGCAGTGCGAATAAATTCCATTACTTAACCAATCTCCGTAAATATTCAGCATAGGTTGATTTACCCATTGTCTTAACTTTCTCACGAACTTGCTCTTTAGTTAACCAACCTTTAAGTAAAGCAATTTCTTCCAAACAGGCAATCTTAATTCCCTGACGATGCTCAACAGTTTGAATAAAATTAGAAGCTTCAAGTAGAGAATCATGAGTTCCAGTATCCAGCCATGCAAAACCACGCTTCATTGTTACTACATTGAGTTTGCCTTGTTCCAAATAGATTTTATTAAGATCAGTAATTTCCAGCTCACCACGTGCGGAAGGTTTAACTTGTTTGGCATTGGGAACTACATGCTCATCATAAAAATAAAGACCAGTTACCGCAAAATCTGATTTAGGTTGGCTAGGTTTTTCTTCTAAACTAATCGCGCGTTTATTAGCATCAAACTCGACCACCCCATAGCGCTCTGGATCAGAAACCTGATAGGCAAACACAGTTGCACCCTCACCTTGCTGTGCGGACAGAAGCAGCTCAGTCATCCCACTACCATAATACATATTATCACCCAAGATTAAGCACGCAGGTGAACCCGCCAAAAACTCTTCACCAATTAAGAAGGCCTGAGCCAAGCCATCGGGACTTGCTTGGACTGCATAAGATAACTTAATCCCCCACTGGCTACCATCACCAAGTAATTGCCCAAAGCGGCCAATATCCTGTGGAGTAGAAATAATCAAAATTTCTTGAATTTCAGCTAACATTAGGATTGATAAGGGATAATAAATCATTGGTTTATCATAAACTGGCAATAGCTGTTTAGAAATAACTTGCGTGGCTGGATGTAAGCGCGTACCACTACCACCAGCTAAAATAATACCTTTGTATTTGCTCATGTCATCTCCTTATTAATACACTAACGGCAACGACACTTTTTTACCATCACGAGCAGAAATATATATCGCAATTAAAAACTCTAACGAACGTAATCCTTCACGACCATCAGTTAATGGCGACTCATCACCGCGCAAAGTAGCAATCACATTCGCATAGTATAGCGGATGTCCAAATCCATAAACTGAAGTTGTTGCATAGCTGGCATTCAGAATTTCATCATCTTCTGGTTTTTTATCAGCAAATTCCCAGTAATCAATCTTGTTGACCGCCACTCCGCCAATCCGTACCGTTCCTTTTTCGCCAATTAAGGTAATTGAACCTTCCAAATTCTTAGGATAAGTTAACATTGAAACATTCATTGTTCCTAAAGCGCCACTGCGATATTTGATAGCCAGAACACCGCTATCTTC
>SSGY01000217.1 GCA_008017145.1 Neisseriales bacterium | reverse complement strand
CCCATACGCTGGCTTGGTAGATTAAGCCCGATTCCTACCGGAAATTTGCGCTCCAACTTAAGTAATTTAATGATATACCACGCATTTCCCTGTGGGATATGGTCTAAATTTACTCCATTGGCAATTGCACCGATTTTTTTAGTCATTTTGAGAACCTCCAAAAATAATATCCAATAATGCCTGACGAATAAATAAGCCATTATGTGCTTGCTGGAAATAATAAGCATATGGAGTGGCATCAATCTCAGTTGGCAGTTCTTCCAAACGCGGCAATGGATGCATAATCCGTAAATTTGGTCGTGCGCGTTGCAATAGCTCTAGATCTATCCCATAAGAACAATTAATCTCAGCGCTAAAACGTTCTTTTTGTAAACGAGTTAAATAGAGACAATCAAGCTTATCAATAACTTCCTCGGCAGTAGCGTGGAATGAATAGCTAATGCCATGACGTTTTAACTCCATCAGGTTTTGACTATCAATTCTTAATTCTGGTGGTGCGATTAAAAATAAACGCATTTTAAACAGTTTACTCGCATCAATTAATGAATGAATCGTGCGACTATATTTCAAATCGCCCATTAAACCAAGGTTTATATCTTCTAGCTGCCCTTGACTATCTTGAATTGAGAATAAATCAAGCAAGGTTTGGGTAGGATGCTGGTTAGCTCCATCACCAGCATTAACCACCGGAATCGTCATAATTTCAGAAGCTAATCGTGCTGCTCCATCATTGGGGTGACGCATAATTAAACCATCGGCATAACAATTAATCATCTTGAGCGTATCAATAAAACTCTCACCTTTATTGGCTTGAGAAGTAGCGCTACTATCGGCAAAACCAATTGTTTTGCCCCCCAGATGCGCCACAGCTGATTCAAATGATAAACGAGTACGCGTTGAAGCTTCAAAGAAACATGAAGCCAGTACCTTACCTTCAAGTGTATTTTTACGTAAGCCATTCTTGAATTGTTTGGCATGCGCTAAAACATCCAAAATATCTTGTTTAGATAAATCTTGTAATGCCACCAAACCCTGCTTTTGTAAATTAACCATGATGAGCTCCTGCTAATAATTCGCGATATGACTGTACCGCAATTTCTTTGCCATAAAATTCTGCCAATGACTCAAGGAGAATCTCACTTAACTGAAAATTAGTTACCAAAGGAATATGATAATCAATTGCCAAACGACGAATTTTGAATCCATCAGAATTATCTTTATTATTGAAAGCATCACGCGGTAAATTGATAATTAAACCCACCGCTTTATTGATAATTGGCTGCTGAATATTCGGCTCAACCTGCTCCGAAATTTTAAAGACAAATTTAGACTGAATCCCGTTACTTACCAGCATATCATGAGTTGCACCTGTTGCAACAAACTGCCAGCCCTGATCACTCAAAATTTTTACCAGCGGCAATAGTTTTTGTTTATACTTATCATCGACACTTAGTAAGATAACTTTTTTATCAACTCGCTGCCCTACTCCCAGCCATGACATATAGAAAGTCTGGAGCATATCATTACCGATACAAGCAACTTCACCAGTTGAGGACATCTCTACCTGTGCCACTGGATCTGAGCCTTTGAAGCGGTTATACGAGAATACCGGACTTTTCACACCGATGATACCACAGTCTAATGTATTATATTTTTGGCTAATTTCTTGACCTAAAAATACTTTTGCCATTAATTCGACCAAATTCTGTCCAGTTACCTTGGAGATAAACGGGAATGAGCGCGAAGCACGCACATTACATTCAATCACTTTCAGCTCGTTATTTTTAGCAATAAACTGCATATTAAACGGACCAGAAATGTTCAAAGCCTTAACAATCTTACGCGCACTATCTCGAGCACGAGTTACCGTTTTTAAATACAAGCGTTCAGGAGGGAACACCAAAGTTGCATCACCAGAATGCACCCCAGCATTTTCAATATGTTCGCTGATTGAATCAATCACGATTTTTCCATTTTGTGCGATTCCGTCAATCTCTAGCTCTTTGGCATTTTCAATAAACTGTGAGATTACTACTGGATGATCATTGGAAATCAATACTGCTTCATTGAGATAATTGGTTAGCGTTTTTTGATCTGAGACTACTTTCATCGCCGCACCAGAGAGCACATAAGATGGACGAATCAAGACAGGCAAGCCAACCTCGGCGATAAATGCTTGGACTTCTTCACTACTTTTGGCATTAATCCAGCTTGGTTGATCGATATTCAGCTCATTGAGCATCGAAGAAAATTTTGCTCGATCTTCAGCATTATCAATATCCAATGGCGAAGTTCCTACTATCGGATAGCCTAAATTATGTAACGGTAATGCCAGATTATTGGCGATTTGTCCGCCGACACTTACACAAACTCCAGCAACGTGCTCAAAATCAAGAATATCACACACGCGCTCTAAACTTAATGGTTCGAAATACAAGCGATCTGATTCATCATAATCAGTTGATACCGTCTCAGGATTGGAGTTAATAATGATAACCTGTTTACCATGGGCGCGCATTTGGCGTGCCAGATTCACGGTACACCAGTCAAACTCTACCGAAGAACCGATTGAGTACGGACCAGAACCAATAATTGCATAAACTTCATTTGCGGGTGCAATATCATCATAACGCCCATGATAGGTAGTATAAAGATAATTGGTCTGTGCTGCAAATTCTCCAGCTAAGGTATCAATTTGTTTTACAACTGGACGAATATTGTGCTCATGACGTAAATTACGAATAGTTAACTCGGATTGCTCGGTTAATAACGCCAGCGTTTTATCACTAAAGCCAAACTGTTTAGCGGTGCGTAATAACGCTGGATTCAAGTCTTGTTTAATTTGTAACGCAATTTGAGCAATTTGCTGAATCTGAGTTAAAAACCAGTAATCAATCCGCGATAAAGCCGCTGCTTCTGCCAAATCACCACCCGCATAAAACCATTTATACAGAGCAAAAATCCGTCTATCGGTTGCAAATTCAATCTCACGGCGTAAATCCTGAATCGGCCAGATATAATCATGCAAACCAGATGCCCCGATATTAAGCATTTGCACCGCTTTTTGTAAAGCCTCTGGGAAAGTACGTCCAATTCCCATCACTTCACCAACAGATTTCATCTCGGTACCAATGGTGCGTTCCGCCAAACGTAATTTATGCGTATCCCAGCGCGGAATTTTCACCACGACATAGTCGAGCGCGGGCTCAAAGAATGCACTGGTTTTTTTGGTAACTTGATTGGTTAATTGATTGAGGCTAAAGCCCAAGCATAGTTTAGCTGCGACAAATGCCAGAGGATAACCAGTTGCTTTCGATGCCAGCGCAGATGAGCGCGACAAACGCGGATTCATTTCAATCACGCGGTAATCACCATTAGCTGGATTTACTGAAAACTGAATATTACACTCACCCACGATATTAAAAATCTCGGCACAACGCAGTGAGATATTACGTAAATTTTGATGTTCTTCATCATTGAGTGTTTGTGCTGGTGCAATTACAATACTTTCACCAGTATGAATTCCCATCGGATCAAGATTTTCCATATTACAAATCGTTAGGCTGTTGCCTTTCAAGTCGCGGACAATTTCGTATTCAAACTCTTTCCAACCTGTTAGATACTCTTCCAGTAAAACTTGCGGTGCTCCGCTTAGCGCTTTACTCGCTTTGTCAATCAAATCTACTTCATCAAAAACTTTGCCTGAGCCAAGCCCGCCTAGCGAGAATGCAGCTCTTAGCATCAACGGATAGCCAAACTCCTGTCCAACTGCAATCGCTTCATCAACAGTAGTGGCAGATTTGCTCTTTGGTGTTTTAACTTGATTCTTCTCAAGATAATCACGAAAAATATCGCGATCTTCAGTTGCTTCAATCGTCGTAATGCTAGAACCCAAAATCGCAACATTGTGCGCAGCTAGCACTCCACTATGATGTAATTCTAAGCCAAGATTAAGCGCGGTTTGCCCACCAAAACCCAATGCAATATAATTAATCTGTTCTTTAGCAATAATCGGTGCTACAAATTCATGTTGTAATGGTACAAAATATATCTCATCCGCCATTGATTGATCTGTTTGTACCGTCGCAATATTTGGATTAACCAAAATTACCCGATAACCTTCTTCTTTAAAGGCTTTAATTGCCTGCGAACCAGAGTAATCAAATTCACCAGCCTGCCCAACGCGTAAACCACCCGAGCCTAAAAGTAAAATATTTTTCATTATTGTGCTGCTCCCGTTAGGATTTGCTGATAAAACTGTTCAAACAAGTAAAAGGTATCTTGTGGACCGCTGGATGCCTCTGGGTGAAATTGCACCGCCGAAAAAGGTTTGCTCGCATGGCGAATCCCTGCTACAGTATTATCGTTAAGATGGCGGAAAGTTACTTCCCAACCCTCAGGCAAAGTACTGTCATCAACTGCATAGCTGTGATTCTGTGAAGTCAGGTAACAACGATCGCGGATTAAATCAATACACGGCTGATTATGCCCACGATGCCCATATTTAAGTTTATAGGTATTCGCGCCAATTGCCAATGCCATTAATTGTGAGCCTAGGCAGATTCCAAAAATTGGTTTGTTGCGAGCTAATGCTTTAGCTAAGACTTCAACACTTTTCTGGCATTGCTTAGGATCTCCAGGTCCATTAGAAAGCATTACTCCATCATAATCCTCAGCACTATAATCATAATCAAACGGTACGCGTTTTAAAGTTACGTCAAATTGCTCCAGACAACGGATAATATTTTCTTTCGCGCCATAATCAACCACAATTACTTTATATTTACCGTTACCATGCGTAGTTACTTCTTTAGGTGAAACTTGCTCAACCCAGTTGATTGCCATGCTATCATTAAAATCAACTGCTTGCTCAGCATCATAAACAATCGCCCCACTAAGTACACCATACTCACGGATAACTTTAGTCAATTCACGAGTATCAACACCGCAAATCAATGGCACTTGTTTTTGCTCTAACCAGTGTAAAAAAGTTTGCTCACTAGAATGATGGGCTGGCTTATCAAAAAGCGTCTCACAAATCACCCCTTTGGCGTGAATTTGCGCTGATTCCCAACGATGTCCATCTGACACGCCATAATTT
>SSGY01000207.1 GCA_008017145.1 Neisseriales bacterium | reverse complement strand
TTATTATTGACGTCAATTACGTCTGAAGCAATCGACTTCATTTGCTGGTCTTGTTGCAATTCAGCCAAACCTTGGGCTTTGCTGATAAACTGATAGTTTCTTACTGTACCATTAGTCAATTTGTTAAGTGCTTTTTCGATATTGCTTACGTCTGCGGGATTAGCGTTACTGTCTAAATAAAGCATTAGTTGTGGATAGACCAAATTATTTTTTTGCCAGTGACTTAAGCTGTTATTAAGAGTTAGCCCCGCAGCGCAAATAGTAATAATTAATGCTAGGACGATAATGTTTATCAAATGTTCAAATGGTTGCTTAAATATAGTAAGCCAAGCTTGCTTAAAGCTTTGAAGATGGTGAATTAATTTGTTCATATTAACCTCTAAACTGCCCGTTGCTAAGTCGGATAATTCGTTTACCGTAATCATCCAGTAGTGATTCATCATGCGCTGAAATTATGAGTGTTACTCCAGCACGATGAAAATTTTTGAATAGTTCGAGAATTTTTAAAGCATTCGCGCGATCTAAATTGGCAGTAGGTTCATCAGCGAGGAGAATTTTAGGTTGATGAACAATTGCACGTGCAATACATAATCTCTGTTGTTCACCACCTGACAGTTGTTCTGGACGAGCGTGTATCTTATGTTCAAGACCAACGCTCTCTAGAGCGCGAGTAACCCGCGCTGTAATTTCTTTAGTAGAACTATTCTGACTGCAGATATCCAAAGCAAGGCGTACATTAGCAAAGACATCTCGGTCAAATAAAATCTTATGATCTTGAAAGACCAGTCCAATATGTTGACGGATAAATGTACGATGATTTTGACTTATTTGCGATAAATTGATATTGTTGACAGTAACTGTTCCTGAGTTAGCTAATTCAATTCCTGCGATAAGTTTGAGAATTGTTGATTTTCCCGCGCCAGAGTGACCAGCTAAAAACACCAGTTCACCTTTATCAACGCTGAAAGTCAAATTATTCAGCGCAGTAATTTCGCCCGGATAAATTTTACTCACCTGTTCAAATTTAATAATTTTGTTTTCGATCATATTTCTTTATTTCCTGTTGCGTCCCAGCGCCAGTTGCTATTTTGCACTATGTAAATAGTCATGATTATAACATCGTTGATGGTTACGCTGATATTTATAAAAATTTTGTCGTTCAATAGTGATGATTCAAAATTTAAAACTTAGTGAAAACATCCTGTTATGTGTTATGTGGTGTTGCGTAATTACAACACGGAAATACTTGGTTTTTCGCTAAATTTTGTAATATTTAGTATTAAATTGGCGCGATCACGCAAATAATATCCAATTATCATGCTAAACTTACGCTGTAAAAACTTAAAAGTAGTAATTTAGGTAATTGGTATTTCTTCTTGTCTTGCTTGGGTGAAACAGGCCTCTCCTGTTTGGTATTACGAGACTGTGCAAAATTGATTTTTATTTTATTGAAAACCAATGGTGAAAAATAATATTACTTTTTTTCTAAAGAATTAATCAATCATTAAACATAAATATAATAACATTATTTGCTTTGTGGAAGGAGCATTTAAATGAAGAAGGTTTTAGCGGTAGTATTAGGGACTTTGGCAACAGCATCTTTTGCAGATGTTACACTTTACGGGCGGATTTCGGCAGCTTTGGAAAATGATACTTTTCCTAGTGCAAACCAAGTTCAACCTGGAACTACTTCAGTTCAGGATTATGGTTCGTACTTTGGTATTCGTGGTACTGATCAGGTTTATGGGCAAACTGCTGTAATTTGGCAGGTTGAGCAGTTTTTGAATATCTCTTCGGGTGAAGCTTATCAAAATACTACCAGTTCAGGTTGGGTGCCTAATCATCCGGGTTCAACCGTGAGTGGTCAACCAACAACTGGTGTTAATGTATTAGCTTCGTCAGATAGCTATATTGGTTTACAAGGTGGCTGGGGACGGGTGCGGATCGGTAATTTGTCTAATACTTATCGTACGAATACTGGTGCAGTCGATCTGTATAATGGTGCCAATGCCAATGTGTTTGGTAACTATGATCGTTTTGCAAGCGTTTTAGCACAAACTGTTCGTTATGATTCACCGAGTTGGTCAAATGTTTCATTCTCTGGTTACTATAGCTTTAATCAAGATGGTAACTATAATACTGGTGGTGCTAATGGTAACGGAATGGATCAATCTGGTGATATGAATGGTTACAATAATGCTGGAGTAATGGGTTTTGGCGTTTTCTATAATCCAGGTAATTTCTCAGCAACGTGGAATAATCAAGTAGCCTTAAATACAGGGGTTTATCAACAAATGGGCGGTAGTGTACCAGTTGGCATTACTGGGGTAGCATATGCACCAGGTGCGCAGGGGATTAATGCCTATAATAGCCGTCTGGAATTGGGCTATAACAATCCTGATAGTTTGATTCTTGGTTTTGGTGCTCAGATCTCTCAGGGTTATGGTTGGTCTAGTGCACCGGGTAATGGTAA
Organism: Neisseriales bacterium; assembly: GCA_008017145.1. The sequence goes on along the minus strand of SSGY01000207.1, from coordinate 4,103 downwards.
TTTAAATAATTACTGGATTCAGAACTCTTCTGCAAATGGTGTGAATAGTCAATATACCAATAATGCCAATTGTGCTAATGGTTACTGCCCGTTAAACCAAGCAGTTTTATCAACTGCCGAGGTTGGTATGTCAATTGGTTGGCACGTGGATAACTGGACGCCAAAAATTGGTTATGTCTACGGTGCTAACTTGATGGCAGGTGGTTCACCGTGGGATATCATTAATGGTAATAACCAGCTAGGTGGTACAGGTTATCAACAAGCAATTGCTGAGTTGGATTGGAATATTACCCCACGCACGATTGCATTTATCAACTATGGTCAAATGTGGTATGGTAATGCAGCGCAAAATACAGTTTGGTCTTCTTCTGGTAGTGCTCCAAGCTCTAATGCAATTACTACTGGTGGGTCTAAATATATTAATAACGGAACGGCGGCGGTTGGTTTTTCGCACACGTTTTAGTTTGACGAGTTACATTGTCTCTCAATGGGGGTCGCAGAAATGCGGCCTTTTTTTACGTCCATATATAAAAAGAATACATTGTGCGGTGAAAATAAGTTCACCGCATCAGTAGGTTGCCTTTGAAATTGAGTTATGCTTGATTAAGCATTGAAGAACACGAAATTTTTCGTGCGATATGCAACTTGCATATGGTTCGCCCATTTAGGTGCGATTGACCGATCATGGTAATGGGTCATGTTGGCTGAGGTTTTCAAATCGTTGTTATCATCCTGTGATTTATCAACGTTATCAAATGCGCGCATCAGCTGTGCACTGTCATTTAATTTGTAATAAGCGATCATGTCGCTATAGTTGTTGAACTGAAGCTTCTTAGGGCTTTTCTTAGTCCAACTGAATTGACTTTTTTCAAAAATAACGCTACAAGCGTCTTGGTTAGTTTCATGCATGCGGTTGATAACCACACGGTTAATTAGTTGGCATTCTTTGTCGGATGCTCCACGACATTCTTTGTATAAATTAATGGCCATGCACAGGTGCGCCGAGACGATTAACATTCCTTTACTCCTTGTGGGAAAATGGGTTACGAAGTTCCTTTATTCAATAAACAAACTAGAGAAAATAAAAACTACACAATGCGTGTAGTTTTTGCCAAGAACCGCATTTTCACATATGATGTACTGATGTGTCAAGTACCCTGTGGCTTAACATACTGATAATCTTAATTATTTGAAATGTTGTTTGCCAACATAAAGCCTTAAATAATGGCAAATTAGTGGTAAGATGCTTGTTATTTTGTTTGTGTGATGATGAATTAGTGTTCTTTGTGTTTCTTAAAGCAACATTATTTTATTAATTGAGTGTTGTTTTTGTGGTGTGAATCCCAGCGCCTAACACTGGCAAGGGATTGCGGGTTAAATGGTGGCTGAAATTATTTTTAAAAATTTTTGCAATTCTTCGGGTAATTCGCAGTTTATTTCAATTAATTTTTGCGTAATCGGATGTGTAAACTGTACATGGTGGGCATGTAAAAACATTCGTTTTAAACTTTGCTTAGCTAACTGCTTATTCAGTTCAAAATTTCCATATTTATCATCTCCTGTGATTGGAAATCCTAGGTATTGACAATGAATTCGAATTTGATGAGTCCGTCCAGTTTGTAAGTCCGCATTAACGAGGGTAAATTCAGCAAATTTTTGTTTAACTGTAAAGATAGTATGGGAGAAGCGGCCTTGTTCAGCATCTATTCGCACTCGACGCTCACCGTCTTTATTGGTATATTTATAAATAGGTGCTTTGACATTACGTTTATCATCGCGCCATACGCCATTAGTGAGTGCGTAATATTCTTTAGTCATCAGATTATTTTTGATTAGTTCTTGCAATTCAACCAGTGCAATTCGTTTTTTTGCTAATATCAGGACTCCAGATGTTTCTTTGTCTAAGCGGTGGACTAATTCAAGAAATTTATGAGCCTTGGTTTGGCGTAATTGTTCAATAACACCAAAAGATACACCGCTACCACCATGACATGCCACTCCTTGCGGTTTATTTATGATTAGGTAATATTCATCTTCATAAAGTATTGGAAAATTAGCAGCTGGGACAGATTTGTTCTGAACGTCATCTTTGGTGGCTATTCTAATTGGCGGAATACGCACTATGTCATTAAGTGTAACTTTGCTACTTACTTCACAACGTTTCTTATTTATGCGAACTTCTCCGTGACGAATAATCCGATAAATATGGCTTTTGGGAACACCTTTGAGGATTTTAATCAGCATGTTATCTAATCGTTGTTGATCGTCTGCTTCGGTTACGTTATAAAAATTTACTTGATTTTGGTTTATTTCATTCATTTTGATAGGCATTTTAGTTTATAATTATAGCTTGATTGCTTTATACTGCACATAATTGTATCTTATTTATCAATGGTGAGTTAGGCTAGTTTAGTTTAATCAGCTGGTTTAATCAATTTGCTATAAATAATATACTCCTAAACTTGTCTGAGCTGGAGAGATATGTGGCGTAGGTGCCAACAAATTTAGTTCGTGGATGTTAGTGACAAACAGCACGCTGTCATGGTATAAATGATCTTTGCACGGTATTATTTATGCTTGTATTATTTTTGTATATTGGGCAAGCTGATCTTGAAATTTACGCATCTGACTTAACATTAGATGGTAAGCATATCCAAGTCTAGCAATTTAGCCTTATAGAAAGAACTACAAAGCACTATTAATAAAGGTTGCTGTAATTTACACAGCGACAAATTTTATAAATTAATTTAGCTATTAACTTAGCCTATTTGTTATGTATAATTAGAAGAACATCAAACTGATAAATGACGTTTTTTATTGATTAGTTAAGGTGGGTTACGAATAATTTCTGGAGATTTGAGAGAAATCTATTTGACTCACATTAATAATTTAAGAGAAATTTATTAAGTGATTACGCAATATGATGCACTAAATTTATAATAAATGCATACTCAATCAGATTCATCATCCTAGGTCGTTGATTTATTCCTCACTTACGATGTGTAGGCTTCGTCATAAATTGTCTACTAGTATTTCGAATCGGTTTGGGTATATCGATGTGATGCATTTATACACGTTTATATACCTTTAATATTTTGAAGTTCGGTTTTGTCATCTTGATTATCGCAAAATAAATGCGCTCAGGTGGGCGGAATTGAAAGTTAAATTTGGTGGTATGTACTAATTTAATTCATAATCTCTAGCTGTTACTTGATGGTATAGTTGAGATTGACAAGTTTAAAAATTATAACTTAGAATTAAAATAAGTATCTGCGCTTTGGGCCAAAATAAAAAATACTAACAAACCGGTCTGAGTTTAATTAGCCAAGAAGGGTTTAATTAAACATGAAAAGAATGTTATTTAATGCTACGTACGCAGAAGAGTTGCGCGTGGCAGCTGTCGAAGGACAGAAACTAATTAATTTTGATATTGAAACTAGCAGCAAAGAGCAGCGTCGGGGCAATATCTATAAAGGGTTTATCACTCGTGTTGAGCCGTCTCTGGAGGCATGTTTTGTCGACTATGGGACTGAGAAGCAGGGGTTCTTACCGTTTAAAGAAATTGATTACCGCTATTTACCGGAAATTAATGGTCAAAAAACTCGTGAATTTTCAAAGTTACCGCTAGGTACTGAGCTAATCGTTCAGGTTGAAAAAGATGAACGCGGCAATAAAGGGGCTGCTTTAACCTCGTATGTAACATTACCAGGGCGTTATCTGGTATTAATGCCAAATAATTCACGCGCAGGCGGTATTTCACGTCGAATCGAAGGTGAAGAGCGTGATGAGCTAAAATCAGTAATGGCACAGCTTGAAGTTCCGCATGGAATGAGTGTTATTCTGCGCACAGCAGCTTTAGGGCGTGTTATTGAAGAATTGCAATGGGATTTGACATATCTACTTAAATTATGGAGCGCAATTCGAGCCGCTGCGGAAGAGCAAGGCGGTTCGTTTTTAATTTATCAAGAAAGTAGTTTGGTAATTCGTTCAATTCGTGATCATTTTTCCCCAGATATTGCGGAAGTGTTGATTGATACTGAGGACGTTTATAATCAAGCTCGCCAATTCATGGCGCATGTAATGCCAAATTTTGCGGATCGAAT
>SSGY01000106.1 GCA_008017145.1 Neisseriales bacterium | reverse complement strand
GTGGGTAAAAGGCGACTCTATTATTGTACAATGGTTAATAATTACGCTAGAAATCTTTACTTTAACAAATTGTCATGCTAAAATAATGAGGATGCTGGGGTCATAGCTCAGTTGGTAGAGCGCTACAATGGCATTGTAGAGGTCTGCGGTTCGATTCCGCATGGCTCCACCAGCGTTTTAAGTTGCGCTGATTAGTAGGTAATTAGCTCAGGAATGGTTAATTCAACTTTAGTTAATAAACTTTGTGGGATATAGTGATCGAATCCTAAGTTTAGAAGCTTGTCAAAAAGAGCTTTACGACTATATACTTCAAATTTTACAAAAAGTTGATTCCTGAAGAGGCTGTCGATTGCGCTTTTACTGATGTTGTGTCCTTCCACTATAGCTAGAATCGAGGCAATATCTTCACTTCCCAAGCCTGCCAAAAATAAAAAAATTGCTTCTTTTTCGCGCTGTGTTAGTTTATATTTTGCAATATCAACGTCATATGAATATTTGTAGATATCTAAGGAGCGCAAAATCTGCAACTGTAGGCTTGAGAAAGATAATTTCTCGTAATAGCAATAAATTCCAACCACGTTATTGGTATCAGGATTGATTAATGGAGATTTTTCCAGAGAGAACGGTTGAACTATCCCATGATATTCAGTGACGGCAAGAGTGCGGATTTTTTGCCGTTGTTTAATGATTTTTTCTTTATCAAACTCATTTTGTTCAGCAAAATGCTTGTCATTGGTTACAATAAACGCTTGCTGTCCGATAATTGAATCATCACATTTAAAGACTTTATTATAAAGAGGGCTGCTATAAATGATGGTCAAGTCTGCTGCTCGAACTAATGTGCACCAATTATCAATGTAGCTGTCGAATTGTTTAAATCCGTTAATAACTTTGCTAATGAATTCTTGATCACTTAACATCTAAAACTCCACATCCATGGTTTAACATAAAGAAAGTTATTTTCATTAGCAATGATACCACGAATAATGGAGTTATTTAATTAAAGCAGCTGTATTTATCCAATGTTTCAAAAGATTATTTGTTAGTTTTACGATTTAGCCACGTGATACTACATTGATTACCTTTGATTCTGTTGGCGAGTTAAATTTTTTAACGGTTGTTGCACAACTGCCACTACAGCCTGAGCAAATACTGCCACATCCTTTACGAGCTTTACTAAAAGTTCGATATAAGTAAAAACCGGCAATTGCAATAATTACTCCAATTACTGAAATATCCAAGAAATGTTCCATTTTAATCTCCGTTTAATGAATAAAGGTTAATGTTATGCGATAAACTACAAATGATGCTCCATAAGCCAGTAACATTTGATAAGCAAACATTACTAACGGCCAGCGCCAGCTATTGGTTTCCCGTTTCGCTACCGCGAGAGTTGAGATACATTGCGGTGCAAAAACATACCAAGTAATCAATGATAAAGCTGTTGCAATACTCCATTGGTGTTGTAGTATAACTGCCAGACTTTGACGAACTGTGTCATCACTACCACTAAGCGCAAAGATGGTTGCCAATACTGATACCGCAACTTCACGGGCTGCCATCCCAGGAATCAGCGCTACCACGATTTGCCAACTGAAACCAATCGGTGCAAATAAAGGTTCGAGAAATTTACCAACTATTCCAGCAATACTATAATCAATAGCTGGAGCAGTAGCATTAATTGGTGGTGTAGGGAACGAAGATAAAAACCAGATTATAATCATTACTGCCAAGATGATCGTACCAGCGCGCTTAAGGAATGATTTAGCGGGTTTGATTAATTCCATCAATACATTGTATGGATTTGGAAGTTTGTAACTTGGCAATTCCAAAATTAATGGCTGTCTATCACCGCGGAAAAAGAAAAATTTGAAAATAAATGCCATGATTAAACCTGAAAATATTCCAGCGGCAAATAGTCCAAACATTACCAAACCTTGTAAATTAGCAAAGCCCCATACTGTTTTAACCGGAATGAATGCACCAATTAATAAGGTATATATCGGTAAGCGTGCAGAACAAGTCATCAATGGTGCAATTAGAATCGTTACTAAGCGGTCTTTACGGTTTTCAATCGTGCGTGTTGCCATAATTCCCGGAATTGCACAGGCAAAGCTAGAAAGCAGTGGAATAAATGCTCGTCCGTGCAATCCAACGCCTCCCATCAGCTTATCCATTAGGAATGCTGCTCGCGCCATGTACCCAGTATCTTCTAATATAATGATAAAGAGCGAGATAGTCAAAATTTGTGGTAAGAATACTATGATTGAACCAACACCCGCAATAATTCCATTTGCAAATAAACTAATGACAAAACTATTTGGGTCAAGCGCAGCAACATAGCCTTGTGCGGCGTCGAAAAGTCCTTGTAACCAATCTTGTGGAATCGTCGCCCAGCTAAATACAGCCTGAAACATGAGAAACAAAATTGTTAACAAAATTATCAAGCCTAAAACAGGCTGCAGTAAAACCTGATCAATTTTATGCGACCATACCGATGGCATGCCTTTGCGTGTTTCTACTGCTTGAATGATTTCATGAACTCGTTTGTGGTAGCTACGTACCATTTCTCGATCTGGTTCCTGCCATTGATTTACATGAACATTAGTACCTTGTTTGAATTTATCCAATTCACAAGCTAATTCATAAACTCCTGTTTTTTTGGTAGCCGCAGTTTCAATTATTGGGCAATCAAGCATCGCTGATAATTTTTTGATATCGTATTCATAACCACGTAACCGTGCAATATCGCTCATATTCATTGCAATAATCAATGGAATACCAGTTTGTTTTAGTTCTAAGATAAGACGCAGGCACCCACTTAAATTAGTTGCATCAATTACTGCCATGATTAGATCTACTGGCTGCTCTTCCTGAAATTGATTAAAAACTACATCACGGGTTACTTTTTCATCTGGGCTACGTGAGCGTAGGCTATAAGTCCCAGGTAAATCAACCAAGGTAATCAATGTGTTTTGTGGCGTTGAGAAATAACCATGTTTTTTTTCAACGGTTACGCCGGAATAATTTGCTACTTTTTGACGGCTACCTGTTAGGGCATTAAACAGTGCAGTTTTTCCACAGTTAGGCTTACCAACCAATGCAACCCGTAAGTTTTGCCCATGTGAAACATGAGAAGTCTTTACGTGTTCTTGTTGATGGTGTAAATTTTTATCTTTCAAGTGTTTTTCGCTATGCATGATTATTTAATTGGCTCTACTAAAATTATTTCTGATTCATTTCTACGAATTGCAATCGTACTTCCATCACCACCAACTTGTACCGCAATTGGGTCACGATTGATAAGTCCAAAATGGAGTACTTTTAATTCGACGTTCTCAATAATCCCGATTTCGAGAATCCGGCGCTCAAGTTCTCCGGCTTCCAGTTCGACATTGTGTGGGAGTAGTTGTTCATCAATCTGGCGTACTATGCCTTTTTGACCTTTATTCAATTTTGATAGTGGAATTAGATTTGTTTGCATGGTATTTTTCACAGTTTGCTTAACAGCAGAATAACGTTATTTATTTCAGGGGTTATTATAAATGAGAATAATTCTCATTTGCAAGTTTATTTTATGTATTTTTGATCTTTAGCAATGATGATTGGTGGGGTGCTTAATTTCTATGTTAAAATTCCAGCGTTTTTATTTGTAACTACTGTTAGGAAGTAATGTGATTGAAGTAAATAGATTAGTTGAACTATTGGCGGAATTGGTAGCATTCGAGTCAGTAACACCAAATTCAGCTGGTAGTTTGGAATATGTTGAACAATTTGTAAATAAGCTTGGTGCAGAATGTATTTATCTTAACCGTAATCAAACCAGTAATTTAATTGTTACTATTGGGAACGGTGATAAAATTTTAGCGTTTGCTGGGCACGTTGATGTTGTGCCTCCAGGGGACTCTGCAAAATGGATAAATGGCAACCCATATCAATTACACATTGATGGTGATTTGATTATTGGGCGTGGCGTTGCGGATATGAAAGGTGCTATTGCTGCATTTTTACTTGCACTGGAACAATTTGTTGCAAATACTGATTTAAGCCAATACAAAATCATGCTGCTATTAACCTCAGATGAAGAGGGTAGTGCACATGATGGTACTATTTTAATGGTTGATTATTTAAAAGAAAATGAAATTCAGCTTAATTATTGTCTAGTAGGTGAACCTTCTTGTGTAGATGTGATCGGTGATACGATTAAAGTTGGTCGCCGCGGTTCATTAACTGGTAACTTGGTTATTAACGGTAAACAGGGGCATATTGCCTATCCTCATTTATGTGATAACCCGATTCATCGTTTTGCACCAGCTATGAGTGAGCTAAGCAGCAAAATTTGGGACAATGGAAATGAGTTTTTTCCAGCAAGTAGTTTACAATTTGCCAATATAAATTCGGGGCTTGGCGTTACTAATGTAATCCCGGGGCAATTGTCTACGAATTTTAATTTTCGCTATAATACCAATCATTCTGTAGATAGCTTAAAGCGAGAGGTTGTGGCTGTTTTAGACAAATATAAACTAAACTATGATTTAAATTGGCAGCATTCTGCCAATCCTTTTCTGACTAAGGTTGGGAGTTTAATTGAATTTAGCAAGCAAAGTATTCGTGAAGTTTGCGGTATTGATGTAGCTTGTAAAACCGATGGTGGTACTTCTGATGGTCGTTTTTTAATTGAAGTTAGTGATGAAATTATTGAGTTTGGCTTAAGAAATGCTAGCATTCATCAATTGAATGAAGCAACTACTATTAGTGATTTGGCTAAGTTGACTTCTGTTTATTCTGTTCTTTTGTCTAAAATATTCGATAATTAATACGCTAATTGTCCTTGATACTTTAGGTTTTGACTGTGATGTTAAAAGCAACGTTTTTTAGCATGCTTAGCGTTGGTTTTTTTGATCCTAAGAAATCAGTATAATAAATTGTGATAATTAAAAATATATTACTTATTAGTAAATTATTTCAAATTGTTATCTGAAGTCTTTTGTACCGTATTTTTAAAATACACTCTATAAAATGTTTATTGTACGAGTGTGTATTAATTGTTAAGATAAAGATTAATAGTTGTAAGTACGTTACTTTTCGTTGCGCTGGTGGTATAATTTTTCTGTTTAATCAAAATTTGCATCCGCTGGTGTCTAATGCACCATACATGTAATTAAGTTTTGAGCTATAATTTGTACTAAAAATTGGAGTTAAATTATGGCACATAAACAATTAGGTGAGCATGAGAGATTTGTGATAGAACTAATGCTTTCTAAAAATAATTCATCCTCAGAAATCGCAAGATTTCTCGGATGTAGTCGTCAGACAGTATCTCGCGAAATAAAGCGTAATGGAGATAGACATGGTG
>SSGY01000097.1 GCA_008017145.1 Neisseriales bacterium | reverse complement strand
ATGTGGAAGCAACCATCCGCAATATCGGTGAATTAGCTCGCGATGGAATGCGCGAAACTGATGAAGTGATTTTAGATATTATGACTAGAAGTTAATATAGTTATAATATCTAGCAAGATTCAAAAGCGCTGTTATTAATAACGGCGCTAAAATTTTATAAAATGAGTACAATGGTAACAATACACTGGTTCCGCCAGGATTTACGTTTAAGCGATAATCCAGCTTTATTTGCTGCTGCAAATAAAGGTCTTGTTATTCCCATTTATATTTTAGATGATGTTAATTCTGGTATCTATAAAATGGGTGCGGCTAGTCGTTGCTGGTTGTATCAATCCTTAATTGCACTAAATTCATCATTAAATGGGCAGTTATTGGTATTTTCTGGTGATCCTAAAGTAATATTATCTGAGCTTATAGAAAAGCATAATGTAGCTGCGGTTAACTGGAATCGTTGCTATGAACCGTGGCGAATTGCTCGTGATACTCAGATTAAGCAAGATTTACTGAGCAAAGGTATCATGGTTAACACTTTTAATGGTTCGCTGCTTTGGGAGCCTTGGGAAGTCTTAAAAAGTGATAAAACTCCATACCGAGTGTTTACACCATTTTACCATAATGGATGTCTTAAAGCCACAGAACCACGGGTACCACTGGATAAGCCAAATCAGATACAATTTTTTTTAAATGATCAGCAAACCAACCAATCAGATATAGAAAAGCTTGGGTTATTGCCACAGAAAAATTGGAGCTCAGAAATTATTGCTAATTGGAGTATTGGTGAACTTGCTGCACAACAACAGCTAGTTGATTTTATGGCTGAAGGTATTTCGAATTATAAAGAAGGGCGCGATTTTCCGGCTAAGAATGCGGTTTCAAGATTATCGACTTATTTACATTTTGGGGAACTATCACCCAATCAAGTTTGGTATGCATCTTATGCTCAATTTGCTGAGAATAATTTTGAGGCCTTTCGGAGACAAATGGCTTGGCGCGAGTTTTCATATAGCTTACTTTACTATAATCCCGATATTCCTCAAATAAACTTGCAACGTAAATTTGATAATTTCCCTTGGGTGAATGATAGCAAATTATTAATCCAATGGCAAAAAGGTCAGACCGGAATTCCAATAGTTGATGCAGGTATGCGTGAATTATGGCAAACTGGTTATATGCATAACCGTGTGCGTATGATAGTTGCTTCATTTTTAGTCAAGAATTTATTAATCGACTGGCGCGAGGGTGAACGCTGGTTTTGGGATTGCCTGATTGATGCTGATCTTGCAAATAATAGTGCTAGTTGGCAATGGGTTGCGGGTACTGGTGCCGACGCTGCGCCATATTATAGAATCTTTAACCCTGTGACGCAGGGGCAAAAATTTGATTCAGATGGTATTTATATGCGCCGTTATGTTCCTGAGTTGGCTTTGCTGCCAAATAAATATTTATTTAATCCTTGGGAAGCACCTAAAGAAATTCTTGCTGCAGCAAATATTAGCTTAGGTGTAAATTATCCGTATCCACTGGTTGATTTAAAATCAAGCCGTGCGCGAGCACTGGAATTATTTAAGTCATTAGGCACGCTGTAATAAAATTGTAACATATTAAAGTAAATTATAATTTTCCTTAAAATTAAACTTCAGATGGAGCGTAATGTGAAACAGTTTTTATTTTCTAGTGTATTGATATTCTTAGTTGCACAGGCCTTTGCCGCCGCAAATCCTCAAGCAAATAATAGTAGTCAACCAATTATACTCTTGGGTGAGATGAATGATAAATCTCCCGATGCGGAATCGTATCAGCCCAAGGCATTTCCAGCATCTAAGGTTATACAAGGGCAGCAGGCAATTTCTGCTGCGTATGATCAGAAACAAGAGGAAATTGCTGAGGAAGAAGAGTATTTTGATGGTATGGATATGTATGGCGAACCTTTTGGATATGGTGGCTATGGTAACATATATGATGAGGGTCCTGGTTTGATGATGCCTATTGCTCCGGTTATACCTATCACCCAGAGCAATACTAATTTTAGTGATAACAATGATAATTCACAACCTAAGATAATTAGCTCTTATGAAAGCCAACTGCCAAATGGTGATATATTATTTAAACAATGATTTCTTACGAGAGACAAAAATTTGCAGCAACACGTTTAAACTCAATAATCTGTACCTCTTGCCACTGTTCGTCATAAGCAAGTTCTTGCGCCATTAATTTAGCAACTATTGGTGCTGCCTCAATTGCAGCTTGGCTATTGAGGAATAATGCACGAGTGCGGCGCGCTAGTACATCTTCGATTGTTTTGACCTGTTCATAACGCACCTGATAAATTACCTCAGCTTGTAAATACGGTAAATCTGGATGGATAAGGGTAAAGTTATTTAATTCCTCTTGGATTTGCTTAACTTGGCTTGATTGTGCTCCATAAGCCGACAATGGATAACTTAGTTTATCCTGCGTGTAACCAAACAATTTCAAATCATTACTAACAGATTTAGTTACAGATAATGCAAATTGTTTTTCAATAAAATCCAGCGTATCTTGTCCCATGCGTCGATAAATTGTCCACTTACCACCAACAATGGTCACTAAGCCATTGTTACTTAGCATTAGTTCATGCTTGCGTGAGATTTTGGCGGTATTGGTTTGATTTTGCGGGCGAACTAACGGGCGTTGTCCACAAAATACCGCTTTAATATCAGATTTAGTTACCGTTTTTGCGCTGTATTGATTAAGCGTTGCTAAAATAAAATCAATTTCTTCAGTTTGTGCTTTAGGTTCTAGACTGGCTTCGGCAACTTTGACATCAGTTGTACCAACTACAATTTTGTCATGCCAAGGCAAAATAAATAGTACCCGACCATCGCTAGTTTGTGGAACTAAGATTGCATGTTCAGAATCAAAAATTTCTTTATCAAAAACCAAATGCGTACCTTGAGCCGCTGCGACAGTATTATGTTTGAGTTGTGGTTCTGCCAGATCAAGTAGTTTATCGCTAAGTGTTCCAGTGGCATTGATCACAAACTTAGCCGTAAAGTTTAACTTTTCACCAGTTAGCTGATTTTTGACATTTACACCGTTGATTTTGCCATCATCACAAATAAATTCTTCGACTTTATGATAATTTAATGCTGTTCCACCCAGTTGTTCAAAAGTCTTCAGTAAACTCACTAACATCCGACTATCATCAAATTGTCCATCATAATAAATTGCGCCACCATCAATTTTAGCGGCATTTAAATCTTTGGCTTCATGCAATGTTTGTGCTTTAGATAAAAAACGACTGCTAGCAAGCTTTTTACCGCCAGCGAGCTGATCATAAATTTTAATCCCTAACCAGTATTTGATTTTCTCAACAAAACCTTGCAGGGGAATCAAATAACTTTGCTGACTTGCCAAGTGCGGGGCATTCTTTAAAAAATAATAACGTTCTTCCAGACCTTCTTTAACTAAAGCAAAATCAAAATTAGCCAAATAACGAATTCCGCCATGAACTAGCTTGGTGGATTTGGAGGAAGTTCCTTTGCCATAGTCGGCAGCCTCTAAGAGCAAAGTTTTGTAGCCACGGCTAGCCGCTTCAACCGCGCAACCAAGACCAGTTGCGCCACCACCAATAATTATAATCTCAAAATCTGTCATCTTAATCCTTAGCCCAACCTTGCGAGCGGGTAACCGCTTTATGCCAATGCTCTAGTAAATGTTCACGGGTAGCAATCGTCATTTTCGGCTCAAATACACGGTCTACTTTCCAAACTTGCTCTAGTTCATCAGTGGACTGCCAGAAACCAACCGCTATTCCAGCCAAATAAGCAGCACCAAGTGCGGTTAATTCAAGACAAGTAGGGCGTTCTACCACACAATCCAAAATATCAGCCTGAAATTGCATTAAGAAGTTATTTTTACAAGCACCACCATCAACTCGCAGCGCGGTTAAACCTAAACCTGAATCGGCTTTCATTGCCCGTACTACATCGGATACCTGAAAGGCGATTGACTCTAATGCTGCACGTGCCATATGTGCTTGGGTAGTACCGCGGGTAATCCCTATAATCAAACCACGGGCATATTGATCCCAATGCGGAGCACCGAGTCCTGCAAAGGCTGGAACCATATACACACCACCATTATCGCTAACCTGATTAGCCAGAGTCTCTACTTCGGATGCTTCATCAATAAACTTCATTTCATCTCTAATCCATTGCACAGCCGCACCAGCAATAAACACTGAACCTTCAAGGCAGTAATTGCGTTTACCATCAATTTGCCAACCAGTGGTAGTTAATAAATTACTTTTAGATACTAATGCATGTTCTCCAGTATTTTTTAACAAGAAACAGCCTGTGCCATAAGTATTTTTAACCATCCCAGGTTTTATGCATAAATTACCAAAGGTAGCCGCTTGCTGATCTCCTGCTATCCCAGCGATTGGAATCCGATGATTAAATAAACCAGAACTGGCTTCACCTATAATTCCTGATGAAGGTACAATTCGTGGCAGAATATTTTCAGGAATATCCAGAATTTCCAATAACGTTTTGTCCCATTGTCCAGTATGAATGTTAAATAATAGAGTTCGCGAGGCATTCGATTCATCGGTTACATGTTCACGACGATTGGTAAGGTTCCACGTAATCCAGCTATCCACGGTACCAAAGGCTAGCTTATCTTCTGCGGCTAATTTACGTGCATCTTTAACATTATCCAAAATCCATTTTAACTTCGTACCTGAGAAATAGGCATCCAGTACTAAACCAGTTTTTTCTTTAAATAAGTCAGCATATCCCTGAGATTTTAACTGATCTATCATGTCTGAGGTTCGGCGATCTTGCCAGACGATTGCATTGTAGATTGGGATACCAGTTTCTTTATCCCAAACAATGGTTGTTTCACGTTGATTGGTTATTCCGATTGCTGCAATATCTTCGGATTGCGCACCAATTGCTGACATCGCTAATTTAGCGGTAGTTAACTGAGTTAGCCAAATTTCCATTGGATCATGCTCAACTAAGCCAGGCTCAGGAAAAATTTGCGTAAATTCTAACTGTTTACTACTACAGATATTACCATCGCGATCAAATAAGATTGCACGTGAGCTGGTGGTTCCCTGATCCAAGGCTAAAATATATTTCTTCATCAATTATTTCCTTTTGGCTAAAGTTAAGTCAAACAATATGGCTCCTAATGGCGCACCAATTAATGAACCAAAAACTGGAGCAGCCCAGATAAATGATCCATCAGTCAAACCATTATTCTTAAATCCGATTAATGCAGTAAATAAGCGTGGACTAAAATCACGTGCTGGGTTCATTGCATAGCCATGCATCGCACCGAATGACATCCCTATTCCAACAATCAATGCCGATACGGCAAATGGTGCTAAAAATCCGGCTTTATCATTGACAAAATTTTCAACAATTGCCAAAATAGCAAACATTAAAATTGCAGTAGCAATAATTTCAGCCATAAATCCTGGCATAAAGCTAGTAGTAATAGCTGGAAAGGTTGAGAAAATTCCTGCTGTGTGTTCTAGATTGGGGTCAAACTGCTGAAATTTTGCCTGATAAAATAAATAGACTGTTGCGGCACCCAAAAAACCACCAAGCATTTGTGCACAAATAAATAGCGGAGCTTTATGCAATGGAAAGCGTTTGGTGACAACCAAAGCAAGCGTTACGGCTGGGTTAAGGTGAGCACCAGTAATACGGTTACTCACTAAAATTCCCAGAAAAACACCGAGTCCCCAGCCAAATGTGATATTAGTATATCCGCCTAGGTTAAATAGGGTAAACATTGCATTTACGCCATTCCCAAAGAGAAGGATAAACATAGTTCCGATCATTTCTGCCATAAATTCTTGTGTTTTTGAGTACTGCATTAGGCAATCCTTAAATTAGATTAAGTTTAGTCGTGCGCGGCAAACGATTGGAACAAATCTTTTAGGCTTTGAATCGCCTCTTGTTCATCAGCTCCATTTGCGCTAATAGTAACGACATCATTACATTCTAAGCCCATCCCAAGTAAATTAATTACTGATTTCATTGGCACGGTTTTATCATCTTTGCTAATGGTAATTTCTGATGTGAATTTTTTAGCTTGGTTAACAAGTAGTGCAGCAGGGCGTGCATGAATTCCAGTTGGGTTTACTACTGTAATAGTTTGTGTTAGCATAAGGGTATTCCTTTTAATTTAGTTTTAGCAATAAAGTTAGTTTAGTCAGAGTGTTCTTGTCGTTATTTTATGTTGCATTGCACTACTGTGTGATTTGAAATCAGAACGTAATTATAGCAATAAACTCATAAAAATTATATTGCGCTGCAATATAATTTAAATCAACCTTTGCGGCTATGCTATAATCTAAAATTCGCTACAACTATGGTTAAATAATCTATTATTTTAGGGTGGGTAATAATGGAAAATAAACTACATTTCGATACTTTGCAAATTCATGCTGGTCAAGAGCCAGATCCAACTACTGGTTCACGTGCTGTACCAATCTATCAGACAACAGCTTATAACTTTAAAGATACTGATCATGCGGCAAATTTATTTGCGCTGAAAGAATTTGGCAATATTTATAGCCGGATTATGAATCCTACTTGTGATGTATTAGAGAAACGAATTGCAGCATTAGAAGGTGGTGTAGCAGCACTAGCGGTTGCTTCTGGCTCAGCAGCAATCACTTATGCAATCATGAATATTGCGAGTAATGGTGATGAAATTGTTTCTGCCAGTAGCTTGTACGGTGGAACTTATAATTTATTTGCAAATACCTTGCCGAAGTACGGCATTACTACTCGTTTTGTTGATCCTGATGACGCTCAAAACTTTGCGCGGGCTATCACAGACAAAACCAAAGCGATTTTTATCGAAACAATTGGTAATCCAAGTGCCAATATCATTGATATTGCAGCAGTAGCGGCAATTGCCAAAGAACATAAAATTCCATTAATAGTTGATAACACCTTTGCTACGCCATATTTATGCAAACCGCTTGAATTAGGTGCAAATATCGTAGTTCACTCTGCAACTAAATTTATCGGTGGACATGGAACTACCATTGGTGGTTTGATTGTTGATGGTGGTAATTTTGACTGGGCTGCAAGCGGTCGCTTTCCTGATTTTACTAGTCCTGATAAAAGCTATAATGGTTTAATCTATAGCGAAAGTTTTGGTAATCTTGCATATATCTTAAAAGCACGGGTACAGCTTTTGCGTGATACTGGTGCTTGTTTGAGCCCATTTAACGCCTTTATGTTGTTACAAGGCCTTGAAACATTATCGCTACGAGTTGAACGCCATGTTCAGAATGCACAAAAAATTGCAGCGTATTTACAAAATCATCCTCAAGTTAGCTGGGTAAATTATCCAGGATTAACTGATAACAAATATCATGCTTTAGCACAAAAATATCTTCCGCTGGGTGCAGGATCAATTTTTACCTTTGGTATCAAAGGTGGCGCAGCAGCAGCTAAAAAATTTGTTGGCGATTTAAAAATCTTTTCTTTATTAGCAAATGTGGCTGATGCTAAATCATTGGTGATTCATCCGGCAAGCACTACTCATGCCCAGCTAAGCAATGAGCAACAAGTTTCTGCTGGAGTTGCTCCAGATTTATTGCGCTTGTCAATAGGGATTGAAGATGTTCGTGATTTGATCGCTGATTTAGAGCAGGCATTTACTACAAAATAAATAAAATAATATCTTTTAGGTGGGTACGATGGGGTTATTTCAATTTACAGAGCGTGATAATTGCGGCGTGGGAGTCATTGTTAATAAATATGGCAACCCATTGCACGATATATTGATTAAAGGGATTGCAGCGCTGATTAAACTATCTCACCGTGGTGCGATCCAATCAGATGGGCGTACTGGAGACGGTTGCGGGGTTTCAATTCAGATTCCTGATGAATTTTTTCGTAGTATTATGGAAGAAGATGGTGAATTTACTTTAGCAACTAATTATGCAGCAGGAAATATATTTTTCTCGCTGGAACAAATTAGTATTGCTGAACAAAAAACAATTATCACGGAAGAATGTAATAAAATTGGCTTAAATGATATCCATTTTCGCCGAGTACCAATTAATGTATCTGTGCTTGGTAGAATTGCCAAAAATAGTCTTCCATTAATTGAACAGCTATTTATCAACTCACCAGAAGATCTTAGTGAGCAAGAATTTGAATTAAGACTTTTTGCCTTACGTAAAAATATTGAATACCGTTTTAAAGATAACCAAGATTTCTTTATCTGTAGTTTATCCAGTCAGACAATTATTTATAAGGCATTGTGTTTACCACGGATTTTAAAAGAATTTTATCTGGATTTAGCTGATCCGTTAGTTAAAACCAGTATTTGTGTATTCCACCAACGTTTTTCAACTAACACCCAGCCTAGCTGGCGTTTAGCACAGCCGTTTCGCTATGTAGCGCACAATGGTGAAATTAATACTGTCTCAGCTAATCGTCTGTGGGCGAAGTCACGTGGAATAAGTTTATTACCACAAAATATTCAAGATAAAATTAACCATCTGGCAACTATGGTGAGTGAATCAGGTTCGGATTCGTTTAGCTTAGATAATATGATGGAGATGCTTTTAATGGCTGGAGCTGATTTTAAACAAGCTCTTCGTGCTTTGATTCCTCCATATTGGGAAGGGAATAATAAACTAAGCCCTGAATTACAAAAATGGTATGAAACCGTTGGTATTGGCTATGAGCCGTGGGATGGTCCAGCAGGGATTGTTTTTTCTAATGGTCGTCAAGTGATGTGCTGTTTAGATCGTAATGGTTTACGTCCGTTGCGTTATTCAATTACTCAGGATGGAACGGTAATTATTGCCTCAGAAACCGGGATTTTAGACTATGATGCCGAAGATTTTATTGTCAAAAATCGCCTTGGTGCCGGGGAAATGATTTTAATTGATACTCAGGCTAAAATGGTCTTGTTTGATCGGGCTATTTATCGTCAATTTGATTTAAGTCAAAGTGAGCAAAATAACTATATTACTCCGCCAATTAGTGCTGATGGTGCTACTGTCCCTGAATTAAAGCATAATTTAAACACCTATAAAAAATTATTTTTAGTTACGCAAGAAGAGATTGAGAGTGTAATTAAAGTTTCGGCAATTGATGGTATGGAGCCAACTATGTCGATGGGTGATGATGCTGCAATTGCAGTTTTGAGTCAAAAAATTCGTCCATTGACCGATTATTTCCGCCAAAGTTTTGCACAGGTGACTAATCCGGCAATTGATTCAATTCGTGAGAAATATGTGATGACTCTAGATAGCTATCTGGGCGATAAGCTGGATTTAGTAACTACGCGTTCATTGCATGGTTATAAATTAACTTCACCTGTATTGTCACCAGAAGTTTATGCTGCAATTTTAAATCATGATGCAGCTTGGAAAGTAAGTGCAACTCTGGAGCTTAGTTTTGATGTCACTAAACATAATTTAGAACAGGCGGTAAATAATTTAGTAAGTAGCGCCGAGCAATTAGTTGCATCAGGTACGACCTTGTTAATTTTATCTGATCGAGAGATTGCTGCGGATAAATTGGTAATTCCTGCTGTTATGGCATTAGGTGCGATTCATAATCACCTAGTGACACGTGGCTTACGCTTTAATACTGATATTATTGTTGAAACGGCAACAGCTCGTGATCCACATCATTTCTGTGTTTTACTCGGATTTGGTGCAACGGCAATTTACCCGTACCTAAGCTATAAAATGATTGAAGAAATTGCTGCTGGTGGCTATAGCGGTAAAGACTTAGCGAGCTTAAACAAAAATTATTTGGGTGCTATTAATAAAGGTATCCTCAAAATTATGTCTAAGATGGGGATTTCAACAGTTGCTTCTTATCGTGGATCACAATTATTTGAAGCCTTAGGAATTGATAATAGTGTGAGTGATTTATGCTTTGGCAGTGCAGTATCACGGATTAAAGGTGCTGGTTTTGCCACAATTCAATCACAATTAGAACAAACGGCAGCTAAAGCGTGGGATGCTGCTACTTTGGTTGATCAAGGCGGAAGTATTAAATACTCCTATCAAGGTGAATATCATGCGTTTAACCCAGATGTAGTGGGTAAATTACAAAAAGCAGTGCGCAGCGGTGAACTGGAAGATTATTATTCATTTGCCAATGAAGTCAATCAACGGGCACCTACTTGTTTACGTGATTTATTTACGATTAAAGTCCCTGAAGCATCTAACTCAAAATCTTACGTGCGAGTTGATGAGATTGAAGAAATTTGTCGCCGTTTTGATAGTGCTGCAATGTCAATTGGTGCACTAAGTGCGGAAGCGCATGAGGCGTTAGCTATTGCGATGAATACCATTGGTGGACGCTCTAACTCCGGTGAGGGTGGTGAAGATCCTAAACGTTACGGTACTAATCGCAATTCAAAGATTAAACAAATTGCATCAGGACGTTTTGGAGTTACACCAAGCTATCTGATGAGTGCTGAAATTATTCAGATTAAGATTGCGCAGGGTGCAAAACCAGGTGAGGGTGGCCAATTACCGGGTGAAAAAGTTAGTGTCGAAATTGCGCACTTACGCCATGCGACACCAGGTGTTACGCTGATTTCACCTCCGCCACATCATGATGTTTACTCAATTGAGGATTTGGCACAGCTGATTTTTGATTTAAAACAGCTCAATCCTGGAGCGCAGATTTCAGTAAAACTAGTCTCAGAGCCTGGAATTGGCGTAATTGCTTGCGGAGTAGCTAAAGCCCAAGCGGATTTAATCACTATTTCGGGTTATGATGGTGGAACTGGTGCAGCACCAATTACTTCAGTTAAAAATGTTGGAAGTCCGTGGGAACTTGGTATTGCCGAAACTCATGCAGCGTTGGTGCAAAATAATCTACGTCATAAAATTCGTTTGCAGGTAGATGGTGGACTTAAAACTGGTCTGGATGTGATTAAAGCAGCAATTTTAGGTGCAGAAACTTTCGGTTTTGGAACTGCGCCAATGGTAGCTTTAGGCTGCAAATATTTGCGAATTTGTCATTTGAATAACTGTGCAACTGGTTTAGCTACGCAAAATGAACAATTACGTCAGAAGCATTTCAAAGGCTTGCCAGAGATGGTAATCAATTATTTCCGCGGAGTTGCTCATGAAGTTCAGCAATGGCTGATTAAGCTCGGTGTTTCGCAATTGGTTGACCTGATTGGACGAACTGATTTACTTGAACAACTAGATAGCATTCGTAGCAAAAATATTGATCTTTCTGAAGTCTTGGAAATTGCAGGTACAACTTCCAATTATCCGTTATATTATAGCGAAGCTAATATTGGACATGATCGTGGTGTAATGAACCAACGGATTCATGCTGATTGCCTTGAAGCGGTATACAATTTACATGAGTTGAATAAGAGTTATACTATTTATAATACTGATCGTTCAGTTGGGGCTACCTTAGCTGGTGAAATTGCTAAAACCTATGGTGGTAAAGGCTTAGAAAATCCAATCACGCTTCATTTTGAAGGAATTGCCGGACAGTCTTTTGGCGTTTGGGCAACTACAGGAATGGAACTATACCTGCATGGTGAAGCTAATGATTATGTTGCCAAAGGCCTTGCTGGTGGTAAGATTGTAATTAAGCATAATAATCTTAATATTAGCGGTGTTGTAACGGTAATGGGAAATACCTGTTTATATGGTGCAACTAGTGGACAAGTATTTGCTAACGGTGGTGCTGGCGATCGTTTTGCGGCACGTAATTCTGGAGTGGTTGCGGTTGTCGAAGGCTTAGCTAGTAATGGCTGCGAATATATGACTGGTGGCGTGGTAGCCGTCTTAGGTGACATAGACCAAAATTTTGGTGCTGGTATGACAGGTGGATTATGTTATGTCTGGGATGCTAAATCACGAGTACGTGAAAATCTGAATCATGATTTTGTCGAGGCAATTTATCTTGATGAAACTGGTGATACGTATCAAGCGCATGCCGATTATATTCAGGAGCTAATCCAGAAGCATTATCGTGAAACTCATTCATCAAAAGCAGCACAGTTTTTAGCTGATTTTGACAGTAATGCCCGCGATTTGGTTTTGATTAAACCCAAAGGGATTAGTATGGCAAATTTATTGAATTATCTTTATAAATAGTAGGTGGCATTAATGAAAAAAAATGTAAATAGATTTATTGAACTCTCTCGGATTGATGCACCTAAAATTAGCTTGCAAGAACGTAAGAATGAATTTAAAGAGATTTATTTCAAACAAGAGCCTCAAGAAGTTAAGCAACAAGCAGAACGGTGTCTAGAATGTGGTAATCCATATTGTCAGTGGAAATGTCCAGTGCATAATTATATTCCTCAATGGCTAAAATTAGCTTATGAAGGGCGCATAATTGAAGCGGCAGAACTTTCCCATCAGACTAATAGTTTTCCAGAAATTTGTGGTCGGGTTTGTCCGCAAGAGCGCCTGTGTGAAGGTAGTTGTACCCTTGATGATGGCTTTGGTGCTGTTTCGATTGGTAATGTTGAAAAATACATTACTGATGAAGCTTTTAAACAAGGTTGGCAGCCAAATTATACACCAGTTAAACGTCTGGATAAAAAAATAGCCGTAATCGGTTCTGGTCCAGCAGGTTTGGCTTGTGCCGATATTCTTAATCGCAAAGGATTTCAGGTAACTGTGTTTGAGCGCCAATCTGCAATCGGCGGGCTGTTGACTTTTGGGATTCCGGCATTTAAGCTTGAGAAAGATATTATTCAACGCCGTTTTGAATTATTTCAGCAAGCAGGAATTGAGTTTAAATTAAATACTGAAGTTGGTAAAGATATTGCCTTTGAACAAATTATTGCCGATTTTGATGCGGTATTTGTAGGTAATGGAACTTATCAGGCGGTAAAAGAAAGTTCGTTTAACGAAGGTTTGACTGGTATCGTTGAATCGTTAGATTATTTAACTTCAGTTAATCAAGATTTGATTAACGATGTGGAAGTTAAATTACGTAAGCAAGTACAGAATAAACAAGTTTTAGTTCTGGGTGGTGGTGATACCGCTATGGATTGTATTCGTACTTCAATTCGCCTCGGTGCCGCTAAAGTTAGTGCTGCTTATCGCCGTGGTAGTGAAGACATGCCAGGTTCACGCCGTGAATATGCCAATGCTTCTGAAGAAGGCTGTGATTTTGTTTTTTATGCTCAGCCAGTTGGGCTACTTGAAAAAGATGGTCATGTGTGTGGCGTGAAGTTTGTTAAAACTCGTCTTGAGGCTGATGCTGGTGGGCGTAAAGTTTTAGTACCCATTAATGGTTCAGAGTTTGAAATTAAAGCTGATCTGGTAATCACTGCTTTTGGTTTTAAACCCGAAGAACTACCATGGCTAACACCAAGCCAGGTTGCAGTTGACACTCAAGGACGAATTAAAGTCTCAGGTAATCGCCAGCAAAGTACAAATCCAAAAGTTTTTGCAGGTGGTGATATTGTCCGTGGCGCGAGCTTGGTTGTCCATGCAATTGCCGACGGAATGGGTTCTGCGCGCGAAATAGAAGCTTTTTTACAATCGTAAACAAGGAGTAGAAAATGCCTGTTGATTACTCGGTTTTTGCTAATTCACTCTGGGTAGCGCTCTCTGCGACGCTTGTTTTGCTGATGAATTTTGGTTTGGCCTTTTTTTATACTGGCTTAGTTTCTGGACGCAATGCACTAAATACCATCAAAATGAGCATCATTACACTGGGGATTATTCCAATAGTATGGTGGGCAATTGGCTATTCATTGGTCTTTTCTGGTAATGGTAAATTTCTTGGCTCATTTGATCTGGCGTTTTTGCTGCCAATTAAAATTAATGATGTTGTAAGCGGTACTAAAGTTCTGACATTATCATTTATTTGTTTTCAAGCAATGTTTGCCAGTATTGCACCAGCGATTATTTCTGGTTCAGGTGTTGAACGGCTAAAATTTAGAACCTATTTGATTTTTATTGTTCTATGGGTAGTATTGGTTTATTGTACGTTAGCTCATTCAGTTTGGGATTCGCATGGCTGGGCATTTAATTTCGGTGCATTCGACTTTGCTGGTGGGGTAGTGGTGCATGTTAGCGCCGGCTTCTCTGGTTTGGCGCTTGCTATGGTTCTTAAACCTCGCAAATCAGGGGATCGTGGTGATGGTAAACACAATTTACCTTTAATGGTCTTGGGTTGTGGAATGTTGTGGTTTGGCTGGTTTGGTTTTAATGCTGGTTCGGCGTTGGAAATTTCACCAATCACGATTCAAGCCATTGCGAATACATTATTTGCTACATCCGCGGCAATGGTCGCATGGGTACTTTGTGACTCATTTCTTGGTAAAGCACGTACTGTAACTGGTATTTGTAATTCACTAATTATTGGTTTGGTTGCAATCACGCCATCAGCTGGTTATGTAAGTATTAGCTCAGCAATTGCAATCGGAGTTATTGCTTCACTTCTTTCTTATGTTTTAACTATTTACTATAATCGTCTTAAACACAAGGTTGATGACTCGTTGGATGTGTTTACCTGCCATGGTGTACCAGGGTTTTTAGGTGGAATTATGGTTGGTATTTT
>SSGY01000171.1 GCA_008017145.1 Neisseriales bacterium | reverse complement strand
CTCAACCATCCGCGCAATAGATGGGAATAGCCCCAAAATCGCAGCAGGTAAATATTTTTTCTCACTAATTAAGAACACTTGCATTGCAATCTCAATACCGACAAAGAATAACACTGGAGCCAAGATTGCATCAGGCACTAATTCTATCAGATAGTTAACAAAACCAAACCATGCACCGATACCAACAACAATAATATTAATCAGTAAATACCCAGCACGTGAATCCATCTTTTTATACGCAGGGAATCCAGCATATGGCGTGGTTTGAGCTGTACCACCAAATACCCCCATCAACATAGTCGCGATGCCATCAACCATTAATAAATCTTTGGGTGAGTATTCTTCACCAAGTACCGATGCACTTTCGGCTACCGACACCGTACCGAAAATTACCAATAAAGCAAACGGAAAAGCAATTGAGAAATATTTAGCAGCAGTACCTAATGAGCCAAAAAAAGTTAGATCAGGAGATGGAAAAGCAACTTCAATATGAGAAAGACTGGGAATATTGCTATGTCCAGTTAATCCGATTTGGAAAATATAGTACACGATAGTGCCAAGAACAATAGCAACTAAAATTGCTGGTAAACTATACGGGAGTTGATATCCTGCAAAGTAAACCATTACAATAATTGCTAATACCAAAAAACTAACCAATGGTAGTTGCAACATCGCAAGCAATGGGAAAAAAGCAATTAACCCGATTGCCACACCAGCTAGTCCACCCAATAATGCAACTGTCGGCAATGCATTTTTAATCTTATGTGCAAAAAATGAAAAAACAAATTTCACAAAGCCAATAAAAAAGCAGCATGCACAACTGATATACCAGCTATGTAATGCTGCTGACTCTGGATCCATACCCTGAGATTTAAACATCAAAAATGATGGACCAACCACCGCCAGGGTCATGCCAATACAAGTTGGCGCATCCAGCCCAGATGGAAATGCGGTTACATTATCCCGACCAAGCTTTTTTGCCAAGCGAAAAGCAAAATACATAAAAACAATATTGCCAAGCACCACACCAACCGATAAGCCAGGAATAATATGTTTAACAACTATCCCTGCGGGCATACCAAAAACTACGGTCAATAAAAAAGCAATAATCGCCATATTGGTCAAATTATCAAATACGATGGTTGCTGAACTACTAACGTCGCCTAGACTAAACCAACGATATTTTAAAACATTTGCTGATCCCATAATCCCCTCCATTTTTTATAGTTATAGTAATTAAAGTGTAAAATTCTCACCCAGATAAACTTGTTTAACCTTCTCATTTTGAACTAATTCATCTGGTACGCCACTAGCCAGAACATTGCCCTCGCTAATGATGTATGCGCGATCACAAATACGCAAAGTTTCACGCACATTATGATCAGTAATAATCACGCCAATGCCTAGTTCTTTTAAAAATACAACTACTTTTTGAATATCACTAACCGCAATCGGATCAACCCCTGCAAAAGGTTCATCCAATAAAATAAAGCGCGGATAATTAGCTAAAGCTCGAGCAATTTCACAACGACGGCGCTCACCACCAGATAAAGCCATTGCATTAACATCACGCAAGTGATCAATATTTAATTCAGAAAGTAATCTATTGACTTCACGTTTAATTTTTTTACGATCTAAGTTCTTTAGCTCTAAAATCGAACGCACATTTTCTTCTACTGTCATTTGGCGAAAAATCGATGCTTCCTGTGGTAGATACCCCAAACCAAGCGCTGCTCGTTTATGTACAGGAGTACTCTTGATATTCTGACCATCGAGATAAATATCTCCTCCGTCGCTAGCCAATAACCCTGCCACCATATAGAAGCTAGTAGTTTTACCTGCTCCATTCGGACCAAGTAAACCGATTACTTCATTACTATGCACATTAAATGAAACATCTTTAACTACCACTCGTTTTTTAAACTGTTTACGCAGATGTTGAACATCTAAAAAACTACTGGAGCTTAATTGTTGAGTCGCTGCCATTGCCACCACCTTTTTGCGGTTGTAAAATTACTGTCACCCGACCACTTTTAGTCGTAGAGACTCCGTTCGCATCATTTGAATTAGCACTATAAATTTGAGTCTTGGTATTATAGGTAAGCTTATCACCCATCACCAAATTATCACCTTTTTTAACTCGTGCCCGACCAGTTAATACTGCCAAATTATTTTTGGTGTTATAATCAAAAACATTGCCCTGCCCTTCAGTTTTATCCCCGTCATCGTTCAGCTGTGAAAAGGTAACTGGTGAACCAGTCATGTGGATAGTTTTGTAACCATCTTTATCTTGGCTGGCTTGCGCTAAATTCGCGTGTGCCAACATACTGCCCTGTGAAATAACCACATTCCCAGTAAATACCGTCACCATATTTTTCTGGTCCACAGTCAGATGATCTGCATCAATATGAATTGGCTGAGATGCATCTGTTTTTAAGGCACTAGCAGTACCAGAGATAAAACACAAACCTAAACACCAGCACAATATTTTTTTATACTCAAACTGATTCGAACACACGCGTGTGGAAATACTAGTAGGCGATTTACGACGAAGCCTACACCAAGTAAGTGAGGAGTAAATCAACGACCTAGGATGCTGAATCAATTTGAGTATATATTTTGAATTATTTATCATAGATAACCTTAACATTTGATTCAATTACTAATAGTTTTTTGTCATAATCAACACTAAATCCAATACCTGTTAAAACACTCTTACCTTGAACTGCTCGTATCGGCGCGGAGCTATTTGCAAATTTAGTTTTACCATTAATATTAACATTCTTAGTATAAACATTTATGTTTTGCGATGGGACTGACTCAAAAAAGGTAATAATCACGCTCTCGCCTAAGAAGCCCAATAAAGTTTGATTATCCAACCAACCATCTTTGCTGGTTAACTGCTGTGCAATTTGGGTTGTTGACTCATTAAAGGTTTGAAGTGTCAAATCCTGCATCACAATCCGATTACTATCAGGAAACTGAATCCCACTCTCAGCACTAACTTGATAAATTAAAACACCTTGAGGAGTATATAGATTGGCTTGAAAATCTGTCGCAGAATATTCTGGCTTATTTTTGGGTAATTCTAGCTTATGGAAGTCAATTCTGGTCAAAACATTAAGGAGTACACATAAAGCACTAAGAATTATTACTGTTAATATATTAAATAGTCGGGAAGACTGATATTTTAATCTAAACATTGCTCGTTTACTATACCAAATATTGTGCTAGGAAACCATCATATTTGTTTTGAGCTTTAAGCACGATTTCAACAATTTCACGCAATACACCGCTACCACCATTTATAGTACTTACATGATCTACACGTGTTTTCACGTCGCTAACGGCATTATTTGGTGCAAAGCGCAATCCAACAATGGATAATACGGGTAAATCAATCAAATCATCGCCAATATATACGATTTCATCCAATCGAACACCCAGCTCATTCGCTACTTCACGAATTTTGGCTTGCTTGTCATGAACGCCAGTGTAGGTTAAATCAATACCCAGTTTACTACAACGTGCTTCTGTTGCTAGCGATTTACGACCTGAAATTACAACTGTTTTAATACCACATTCACGAGCCATAATAACAGCAAAGCCATCCAAAATATTAAATTTACCAAATGGTTCCTCGAAATCATCACGTATAAATACACTGCCATCAGTTAGTACACCATCAACATCGGTAGCAATAACTTTAATTACTCGCGCTTTATCACTGACTGCTTTGCTTGGCATCTTCTAAAACCCCTTAAAATTAAGTAATCACTCATCCACAACTGCATAAGGTAAGCAGTTACTAAATTAATTTAGCTTGAAATAAGTCATGGACATTAAATGCACCAACCACTTTATTGTTATCATCGACAACTAATAAACCACCGATTTTATATTCATTGACGATGTCCACCGCATCAATCGCCATATTGCTTATATGAATAACCTTCGGCTTAACTGTCATTATATCTTTAGCGGATAACAATCGTACGTCATGTTCGCCATCTAAAACCCGGCGTAAATCTCCATCCGTGATGACTCCAAGCATGTGTTGTTGTTCATCGACTACCGCCACTAACCCCAAGCCTTTGTTACTAATTTCAAAAACCACTTCTTTTAAAGCCGCATCTGCAGTTACCAACGGCAAGCGCTCACCTTCATGCATAATATCACTGACTTTGGTAAGAAGTTTACGCCCAAGGCTTCCACCAGGGTGAGAGAGAGCAAAATCTTCTGGCTTAAATTGGCGCAATGAAAGTAGTGCTACTGCCAAAGCATCTCCAAGAACCAATGTTGCAGTTGTACTGGTAGTTGGTGCTAGATTGAGCGGGCAAGCTTCTTTGTCAATTCTGACCGTCAACGCGCAGTCAGAAAATTTAGCCAAACTAGAATCAGGATTTCCAGTAATACTAATGATTTTTACCTGCTTATGCTTAACTGTAGGAATTATCGAACTTAGTTCATCCGACTCGCCAGAATAAGATATCGCTAGTAGCAAATCATTACTATCAAGCATACCCAAATCACCATGCAAAGCTTCAGCAGGATGCATGAAAAAAGCTGCCGAGCCAGTTGATGCCAGCGTAGCAGCAATTTTATTTCCTATATGACCAGACTTCCCCATTCCAGATACTATAATCTTACCGCGACAAGCCAAAAGCAACTCAACTGCAGCTACAAAATTACTATCTAAATGTTGTTCAACCTGAATTAAACCAGCAATTTCATCATGAAAAACTTGCTTTGCAATAGTTAATATCTCGGCTGGAGTATGTGTCATTATAATTATCCTTCTAGACCACCTGCTGTAATATTATAACCTGCATCCACATAAAGAACTTCGCCAGTAATACCACTAGCTAAAGATGAAAATAAAAACGCAGCAGCATTACCAACTTCTTCAGTCGTAACTCCACGTTTTAGTGGCGCAAATTTTGCCATATGGTCTAAAATTTTACCAAAGCCACCGATACCGCTCGCCGCCAAAGTTTTAATTGGTCCAGCCGATACCGCATTAACTCGAATCCCCTCTTCACCCATAGCATATGCCATATAACGAGTAGACGATTCCAAAGCCGCTTTGGCTATTCCAGCCATATTATAATTAGGTAGTACACGCTCACCACCCAAATAGCTCAGACAGATTAAAGAACCATTACGTCCTTGCATCATTGGACGGGCAGCACGAGCTAAAGCGATAAAGCTATAGGCAGAAATATCATTTGACATGCGGAAAGTTTCACGATCAACATTTTCAACAAAATCACCCGCTAAACCTTTTTTAGGTGTATAGGCAATTGAATGCAAAACGCCATCTAAACCATCCCACGCTTGTCCAAGATTAGTAAATAATTGCTCAATTTGTGCATCATCGCTTACGTCCAATGGATATACCAATGAAGAACCAAAATCTTTAGCAAACCCAGCAACACGCTCAGCATACTTTTCGGTTTGATAGGTAAACGCCAACTCTGCACCCTGTGCGTGACAAGCTTTTGCTACACCATAAGCGATTGAGCGGTCTGAAATTAAACCTGTTATTAGAATTTTTTTACCTTGTAAAAACCCCATTACATGACTCCTATCTTAGTATTGATTGAATTAATATGTATGATCTCAATATCTCATCTAAATTATTTTTTGCTGATTTTATCAGGCTTGAGATTATACCATACCAGCCCATATTACGCCTAAATATCAGTTAAATTAAGGTTATTATAAAATGTATAACCCATTTATTTGCTAACAGGGATGCCGGGTAAACATAATTTCAACAATTAAATGATAATCTGTTTCAAGGTTAGGGTAAAATAGAGCTTGTTTATTTTTGTTTGAGAGCCTGAATCATAATGAAAATCCATGAATATAATTCCGCAGATGAACAAGCTATCGCATTGTCACAAGCAATAGCTAATACAATAGAACAAGTTTTGCGTCATAAACCGCAAGTAACCTTGGCTGTGTCAGGTGGCAAAAGTCCAATTAAACTCTTTGAGAAGTTAAGCCATTTTGATTTAGCGTGGGATAAAGTCACATTAACCTTAGTTGATGAAAGATTCCTAGCAACCGATCACGCCGATAGTAACGAGAATTTAGTGCGCAAACATCTCTTAATTAATCACGCAGAGCAGGCTCATTTTATTGGATTAGTTACGACCAGAAATATCCTTACTAGTGTAAGTAACGCCAATCTGCACATCAAAAATATTGATATTGCTATATTAGGAATGGGTGAAGACGGGCACACTGCCTCAATTTTCCCCTGCTGCGATGAATTAAAATCAGCAATTGACACCCAATTAACCCCAGAAAAATATATTATCACTAATCCTAAAACAACCGCTTACCAACGAATTGGTTTATCTCTAGCGGGAATTTTAGAAATTCCAAACCTATTTATCAGTATCAATGGTACTAATAAACTGGAGATAATTACTAAAGCTTCACAAGAAAAATCTTTGCAATACCCAATAAGCTATGTATTAGCTGAACGCAAAGACAGTCAAGTTTTCTGGCATAACTAAGATGAGTATTAATACATTCCCACGCTTAGTTGCAGATATTGGCGGTACTAATGCCCGCTTTAGCCTGGAAGTTGCGCCCTATGTTTATTCTCATACCAAAGTTTTAGCCTGCAAGGATTATAAAACGTTAATTGAAGCGGTAGAGTCATATCTAAATGGAATTGACGTCCCTCACGTAGAGTATGCGGCAATTGCCCTACCCACGCCAATTGCTGGCGATATGATTTTCATGGTAAATAACCCATGGCATACCTGCTCTATTTCCGAAACCAAACAACAGTTACAGCTAAAAAATGTTGTATTCCTAAATGATTTTCATGCGCTGGCTTTGTCTATTCCACACATTCACTCTGACTACTTAATAAAAGTCGGTGGGGTTAGCATTGATGAATATAAACCACGTGGAATTGTTGGACCTGGCACAGGACTTGGAGTGGCATCATTAATTCGCCACCCTAATGGCGAATATCTAGCCGTTCCTGCTGAAGGTGGACATGCCAGCTTTACTGCATTTAATCCAGAAGAAGTTGAACTGTGGCAGTATGTTCACAAACGTTTCCCACATGTTTCATTTGAACGCTTTGTATCTGGCCCTGGCTTACAATTGATTTATGAAGCAGTTTGCCATCAGCAACAAGTAACAATCAGCTCACTACCAAGTCCAGCAGAGATTACTGAAAAAGCACTAAGCAAAGAATGTTGGTTATGTCAGACAACCATTGATCACTTTTGTCGCATGTTGGGCACTATAGCATCTAATCTTGCGATAACTATCAATGCATTTGGTGGAATATACATTGGTGGCGGCGTTGTACCGCGTATCTTAGATTATTTTATCCAATCTGACTTCCGTTGTCGTTTTGAAGATAAAGGTCGCCTACGTCAATACTTGGAAAAAATTCCAGTTTATGTAATTACCCATGATTTCCCAGCCTTTCTAGGCGTAAGTTACGCTTTAGAAACAATGATAACCAAAGGTTATTTACCTTAAAAATAACGAGTATATCAAATGCCAACTACTAATTTTCCACGCTTAGTGAGCGATATTGGCGGTACTAATGCCAGATTTGCAAT
>SSGY01000006.1 GCA_008017145.1 Neisseriales bacterium | reverse complement strand
GCTCTGGAATAATCAATTTATCCAGATAATTATTTAATAGGCGATATAATTTAGTGACAGATAACATAACTATTTCTACTCCGCTAATTCGGAAAGTCCTCAATCGTAAATCTAGCGAGCTGCTGGCTTTGGATTTTATTTTTAAAGAATTAGCCACTCGGGTTATTTCCAGATTAGATTATATCAAGTTAACGCCAAAGAGGATACTTGATTGTGGCAGTGGCTTGGGCTTTGATCGTGAGTTACTCGCGCAGAAATATCCTGAAAGTTTACTAATCGAGTTTGATTGTGCCTTGGAAATCTTGCGTTCTCAATTATCGCCTAAGTCTAAGTGGTCGTTATGGCGTAAATCAGTGAGTCGACAGTTTGTCTGTGGTGATGCCTATCATCTACCACTAGCCACCGCAAGCATTGACTTTTTTTATTCCAACTTATTATTACCCTATATTAGTGATATTCCGACATTTGTTCGTGAGATGCGTCGCGTGCTAGCTCTTGGCGGAGCATTTTGCTTTGCTGGGTTGGGTGTTGATTCACTAAAAGAATTGCGCGCGCTTGGTTTTAGTAGTTATCGCTTTCCAGATATGCATGATATTGGAGATATGCTCATTGATGCTGGTTTTAGCAATCCAGTAGTCGATACGGAGTACATTACGCTGGATTATGATGATTTGCAGACATTGCTTCAAGATATTCGCTTGCTAGGCTGCGGTGCGGCAAATGATCCAAGTTTACGTCGTAATATTACCAAGAGACAATTTAGCGAGTTAACCGCAGGATTCAAGAATAAATCTAAATTAACTTTGGAAGTGTTTGTCGCACACGGCTGGAAAGATCGTAATAAAATTGAGTTACCAGCAGGGCAAAGTGTCATCAATTTTCAGCGAAATTAATTTTATACTCATTTCAGTTAGTGTCAAAATTTAAACACCTAACGGATATGTTAAAATCCATGCTGCGTATAATATAATCTCTTTGTGGGTGATAAAATGGACTTAATTAAGCAAAATATCATAGGTGTTTTAGGACTAATTGCACTGTGTGTCGCAATTCCTTTACCTCCTGGTCTCTTACAAAACGGAATTAATGTTCTAGGGATTTCAGCACTAATTATTTATGCTTGGCAAGGTAAAAATACATTCTTTTTTTATCTGGAATCTGTTGTTTTACTTGGTACAATTCTCCAAATCGCTGGCGTTAGTTCCGCAATTACTTGGACTGCGTTGATTTTATCCTTTGTAGTTATCGTGCTTAGAATCTTGCAAAATCCTGCTTATCGCAATTTTATGACTGTCATTGGTTTTACTGGTTTATTTGGTCTGGTTTTTGGTTATGCGACACTTAACCCAATTGGATATGCGATTGGTGGCGTTTGTTGTGCTTGCTATAGTTTTATACTATTCAAGCAAGGCATCAAGAGTGGATTATTGTTCACTCTATTAAATATCATTTATGGTGGTTTGGCAATTTTCGTAATACTTAAATAATTAAATTCATTTTATATTTTCTAATCGCTCATTAAATACTGTACTCATTATGAGATGCAGATGCTCAGATAGTGCTTGTCTTGATTTAAAATGACCTGCATCTACCTCAGGTAGAACAATCGCTTTGACAGTTAATCGCGTTGCCTTCACTGTATTACGCACTGTTTGCCATAGATTGTGTCCATAGTAAAGTGCTTCACGAGCTAATTGTCCATCTTCACGAAAATAAAGTAATACAATGGGGATTATTTTACTTTGTGATTGAATCGCGGCTTCCAAAAGTGGTGCTTTGAACGGGAAAATTTCTTTACCATTGTTCACTTTTCCTTCTGGAAATAAACCAATACAGTACCCATTGCTTAATAATTTGCTAATTTTATGGTTAGTTGGGACTATATCTCTTTTGCGATTACGATTAATAAAAATAGTGCCACCTGCTTTAATTATGATATTTAATAGTGGCCAATAACGTAACTCAGCTTTAGCTATGAAACTGATCGAATAAATCGTATCAAGCAGCATAACATCGAGCCAGCTCATATGATTGGCAACCACCATATAATTATCTAAAAAATAATTATTGTTAGTTTTCCCTACAGTTTCTAAGTTAATTCCACTGGTTTTCGTGATAGTATATGCCCAGATACGGACAATCTTACCCCATATTTTGCGGGGCAAAATCCAGTAAATTGTAAGGCAAAGAATGCTGGAAAGTATTGTAATTACAAGAAGTAAGCTAATTCGTAAAGTCGCGCGTAATGATTCAAACATTGATAAATTCCGTTTTCGCTGAAAATTAAGCACTAAGTTTACTAAAAAAAACTCTGTGATGCGTAAGTTTGATAAAATAGCTCTCTCGTTAATTTTATTAGTAAGTTATGTCTACAACTGATTATAAATTAAAAGTACTCTTTGTTTGCATGGGGAATATTTGTCGTTCTCCTTTGGCAGAAGGAGTGTTTTTTGCTCATTTACAGCAACAAAATTTAACTGACAAATTTATTTTGGATTCTGCTGGCACTTCAGATTATCATGTCGGTGATTGTCCTGATAAACGTGCGCTAGCGGTTGCCAAAAAATATAATGTTACGCTTAAGCATTGTGCGCGTCAATTTAAAGCTGATGATTTTAAAGAGTTTGATTACATTTTAGTCATGGACCATTTAAACTATGATGCAGTGCTGGGATATGCTAAAAATGAAGAATACCATGATAAGGTTTATTTGTTCAGAACTTTTGATGAGGCATCGGGAGAATTCTATGATGTTCCTGATCCATATTATGGTAGCGAAGAAGATTTTGCGGAAGTTGGTGAAATTTCGTTGCGTGCTAGCGCAGGGTTTATCCGTTTCCTAGAGCAAGAAGGCAAGCTATAGTTACAAAAATTATAATAAAAACAAGCGGCATTTATAAATGCCGCTTGTTTATTTTAAATTTAAATATCAGTCATTAAGTAACAAACTAATTGACTCTTCGTTATTAATTCGACGAATTGTTTCTGCTACCAAATCTGCGATACTGGCAATGCGTATTTTGCTGCTTACCTTGGCATGTAATATCGTATCGGTTACTACTACTTCATCCAAAATTGAATTTTCAATCCGTTCCATAGCATCATCAGAAAATACTGCGTGAGTAGCATAGGCACAAACTTGCTTAGCTCCGCGGTTTTTAAGCGCCTCAGCAGCTTTACACAGAGTTTTGGCAGTATCTATCATATCATCGATGATAATGCAGTTCTTGCCGCTAATATCACCAATAATATTCATTACTTCTGCTTCATTGGCTTTTGGGCGACGTTTGTCAATGATTGCCATCTCTGTACCTAAGCCTTTCGCAAAAGCACGGGCGCGCATTACTCCACCCATATCAGGCGATACAATCATCAAGTCATCATAGTGCTTAGATTTGATATCTTTAAGTAAAACTGGCGACGCATAGATATTATCAACCGGAATGTCAAAGAAACCTTGAATCTGATCGGCATGTAAATCAATTGTTAGAACACGATCCACGCCAGCAGAAGTTAACATGTTGGCAACCAATTTTGCTGAAATTGGCACACGAGCAGAACGCGGGCGACGATCTTGACGAGCATAACCAAAGTATGGGATAGCAGCGGTGATTCGCGCGGCTGATGAGCGCTTTAATGCGTCTATCAGAACTAAAACCTCCATTAGGTTATCGTTGGTCGGATTGCAGGTTGGTTGCAATATAAATACATCAGAACCACGGACATTCTCAAGTATTTCTACGGCAATCTCACCATCACTGAATTTAGATACATTAGCTTTACCAACTTTGATGTCCAAACATTTAGCCACTTGTTCTGCGAATGGACGATTAGCATTACCAGTAAAGATCATTAAGTTTTTGCGCATATACATATAGGCCTCTATTGTTTGTGAGCAGCCGTTGCAGGTTGCCATGGGTTAAGGATAGGCAAAAAAAAAGCGCACATCATCGAATCGGGATGACATACGCTCTTTTTATATAATGGCTGGGGTGGTAGGGATCGAACCTACGAATGTCGGAATCAAAATCCGATGCCTTACCACTTGGCGACACCCCAATAAAAAAATCTTTTCAATCACAAGCAACCGGTGAAACCGCTAAACTTGCTGCGAGGAAGGTATTATATCTTGGACTTAAGATATTTGCAACATTTTTTGCTGAATTTTTATCAGCGAAGCTTAGGTATATGGAACTTCCTGAACCTGTCATAACAGCTTTTCCATATTGATTTAATTCAGAAAAAATGTCATTAATCTGTGGGTAAATTTTACGTACAGCAGCCTCTAAATCATTCTCTTTTTGAGAGATTAATTGTGTTGTTAAAATGTTTTTTGTATTACATTGTTCAAAATCAAGCTCCAACGCTGCAAAAACATCCTTGGTCGGTGCATGAAAATCTGGTTTAATAATTACAAAATAAAGCTCTGGGAGTTCTATTGGCGTAATTATTTCTCCAATTCCTTCGACAAGCGCATTCTGTCCGCGAATAAAAAAGGGTACATCTGCACCAAGCTGAGCTCCGAGCCCGAGTAGCTCATCAGTAGTTAGTCCAGTTTCCCATAAATGATTGAGTATGATTAGCACCGTAGCTGCATTTGAGCTGCCACCGCCCATTCCAGCGCCAGATGGAATTACCTTTTTGATCTTGATATTAGCGCCCTTGGTGCAACCGCTATATTCCTGCAAGAGTATAGCGGCTTTGTATGCTAGATCTTTTTGATAGAACCATGCTTGCTGATGCTCAATCAGCGATACTTTGCCATTGAGCGTGATTTGGATGTCGATTTTGTCATATAAATCAATCAGGCAAAACACGCTTTTGAGTAAATGATAACCATCTGGGCGTTTACCTATCACTTTGAGCCCTAAATTAAGCTTGGCAGGCGACAGAACGCTGTGAAATTGATAATACACAGTTTATTTTACTAATTCAATTAGTTTATCAAAGGCTTCAATAAACGACTGTAAACCTTCTTGCTGTAATTTATCGCCCAGCTCAATTAGGTTAACTCCATTTTGCTCTATTTGTGCCAAAATAGTAGCAGCATTTTGAATTCCATTAGTAAGACGGCTCGCTGCATCACCGTGATCGCGATACGCATCTAGCGTTGCATCAGGAACAGTGTTAATTGTTTCATCACCGATTAATTCTTCAATGTATAATACATCAGAGTAGTTTTTATTTTTAGTACCAGTACTTGCCCACAATAAATATTGACCTTTAGCGCCTAAATCTTTTAGCTTATTGAAACGTGGTGAGTTAAAGATCTTTTGATAGTCAAGGTACGCAGCTCGTGCTAAGTTTATCGCTGTTTTACCTTGCAAGCTTTCTGGTAATTTAGGATCAATGGCACTGTCAATACGAGATAAGAAGAAGCTAGCCACTGTTTTGATTTTATCAATCGGCAAACCTTGCTCGGCGCGTTTTTCTAATGCGCTGATATATGCTTCCCAAATTGCATTTACTTGTGGCAGTGAGAATAGCAACGTAATATTGACATTAAGTCCCAATATCACTAATTGTTCAAATGCTGCTACTCCAGCTTGTGTTGCTGGAACTTTGATCATCAGATTTGGTGCATTAACTGCATTCCATAATTCTAAAGCACTTTTTACCGTGCCATCTGTATCATGACATAAATCAGGCGATACTTCTAAGCTAACATAGCCATCTTCTGTATTTGAAGATTGATACAATGGTTGCATAATCGCGCAGGCTTGCTTGATATCTTCAACTGCCATTTTCTCATAGCGCTGCAAAGGCGTTAGATTGGTCTTTTTTAATTCGTTTAGCTGTTCTTGATAACGAGAATCACTGGAAATAGCTTTATAAAAAATAGCTGGATTAGATGTCACTCCAGCTATGCCATCCTCTTGCATCATCTTTTGTAAATTTCCAGAAGCTAGGAACTCACGTGAAATATTATCTAGCCAAATTTTTTGTCCGTGTTGCTTAATTGCTGCAATTTTGCTTGTCATTATGAATATCCTTGTTTCATAGTATGTTTTTCAAATATCTATTATACCGACAGCATTAGGGTCTAGGAGGATTTTTTTTAGTGCAGCGCAATAATTAATCTAGAGAGTAATCTAAAAATCTTATGCTATACTTATGGGAGAATTTCAATAACATTGTTTTGTCGCTGTTGCGGCGGGAGTTGTAAATGAGTAATGATTTAGATCAATTGCAAACCAAAGAGTGGTTAGATTCAGTTGATAACGTAATTGAGTATGATTCGCCGGAACGGGCTGCATATATAGTAAAAGCAGTGACAAAGCATCTGAGCGATAAAACAGGGATTCAGTTACATCAAAATATGAATACCGAGTACGTGAATACTATTCCAACGAATAAGGAAGCCATTTACCCGGGAAATAAAGATATTGAAAAAAGAATTTCAGCATACATTCGTTGGAATGCTGCTGCAATTGTAATGCGTGCTAACAAAGTAAGCAGTGAATTAGGCGGGCATATTGCATCTTATGCGGGTTCTGCTTATTTGTATGAAGTTGGTTTCAACCATTTCTGGAAAGCTCCACATGGTGAGCAACATGGAGATATGGTATTTTTCCAAGGACACTCTTCACCTGGTATCTACGCACGTAGTTTCGTTGAAGGACGTTTTAGTGAAGATCGAATTAGTAATTACCGTCAAGAATCAGCTAAAGTAGGTTTGTCTTCATATCCACACCCATGGTTAATGCCTGATTATTGGCAATTCCCAACGGTTTCAATGGGGCTTGGACCTTTGATGGCAATTTATCAAGCACGTTTTATGCATTATCTCGATGATCGTGGAATTGCAAACACCAAAGGACGTAAGGTTTGGTGTTTTATCGGTGATGGTGAAACTTCTGAGCCAGAAACTTTAGGTAATTTGAATATTGCTTCGCGTGAAGGATTAGATAATCTTATTTTTGTAATGAGTTGTAATTTACAACGTCTGGATGGACCTGTGAATGGTAATGGTAAGATTATCCAAGAAATGGAAGCGGTGTTTACTGGAGCTGGTTGGAAAGTTATCAAGGTTATCTGGGGTAAAGGCTGGGATCGTCTATTAGAAAAAGATAATGCTGGTAAACTTAAACAATTGATGATGGAAACTGTCGATGGTACTTATCAAGATGTAAAATCTAAAGATGGTGCTTATGTGCGTTCTAAATTCTTTGGCAAATATCCTGAAACTCTAGCTTTAGTTAGCGATATGACAGATGATGATATCTGGGCATTGACTCGTGGTGGGCATGACTTAGATAAGATTTATGCTGCATATTACGAAGCTGTACATAATGCTGAAGGTAAACCAGTGGTTATTCTGGCTAAAACAGTTAAAGGTTTTGGTATGAAAGGTGAGGGCGAATCGCAAAATACAGCTCACTCACAGAAAAAAATGTCAGTTGATACCTTAAAACATATCCGCAATAAATTCAATATTCCATTAACTGATGAGCATATTGAAGAACTACCATTCTTAAAACTAGAAGAAGGTACTGCAGAGTACAACTATTTACACTCACAACGTGAGAAATTAGGTGGTTACTATCCAGTGCGTAAACCTGCGGTAACAACTTTGCCAATTCCTGAGTTAAGTGCATTTGAAGCGATGCTTAAAGATACTGGCGAACGCGAAATGTCAACAACTATGGCATTTGTGCGGATGTTGAATGTACTTGTTAAGGATAAAGCTTTAGGCAAGCATATCGTGCCAATTGTACCAGATGAATCACGTACTTTCGGGATGGAAGGTATGTTCCGTCAATTAGGTATTTGGTCTCATGTTGGACAAAATTACACTCCTGAAGATGCCAGTCAGCTGATGTACTATAAAGAGTCAGTAACTGGTCAGATTTTCCAAGAGGGTATCAATGAGCCAGGGGCTATGTGTACGTGGATTGCTTCGGCAACAAGTTATGCTAATCACGGCGTGCCAATGATTCCGTTCTACATTTATTATTCAATGTTTGGTTTCCAACGGACAGGCGATTTAGCATGGGCTGCAGGTGATATGCGCGCGCGTGGTTTCATTATCGGTGGAACAGCTGGGCGTACTACTTTGAATGGTGAGGGTTTACAACATGAAGATGGTCATAGCCATATTCAAGCGGATTTAATTCCGATTTGTGAATCATACGATCCTACATTTGCTTACGAATTAGCTGTGATTATGAATCATGGGATGAAAGAAATGTATGTAGAAAACAAAGATAAATTCTACTACATAACTGTAATGAATGAAAACTATACTCATCCAGCTATGCCTGAAGGCGTTGAGCAAGATATCGTTAATGGCTGCTATTTATTTAAAACCGTTGGTGATGCTAATGTTTCAGTTAACTTAATGGGTAGCGGTACTATTTTCCGCGAAGTTATTGCTGCTGCTGATTTATTAGCAGAGGACTTTGGCTTGAAAGTAAATGTATTCTCTACTCCATCATTCAATAAATTACACCGTGATGGTATGGCAGTTAATCGTCA
Organism: Neisseriales bacterium; assembly: GCA_008017145.1. The sequence goes on along the minus strand of SSGY01000006.1, from coordinate 19,784 downwards.
TAATATGTTGAACCCAACTGCGCCGCAAGCCAAAGCTTTTGTAACTAAACAGTTAGAAAAAACTGGTGCGCAAGTTACAGTTGCTTCGACTGATTACATCCGTAGTTTTGCAGATAAAATCCGTGAATTTGTTCCTGGTAAATATGTTACTTTAGGTACAGATGGTTTTGGTCGCTCTGATTACCGTGTGGCACTGCGTGAGTTCTTTGAAGTTAACCGTTATTATGTTGCGGTAGCAGCATTAAAAGGTCTTGCTGATGCAGGTTTAATTAGTGCTCAAGTGGTTGCTGATGCAATTGCCAAATATGGTATTAATGCAAATAAAGCTAATCCTTGGGAAGTTTAATAAGGATACAAATTATGCGTAAGTTATTTTTCTGTGTTGCTTTATTTAGTGCGGTGGTGTGTTATGCAGACCCGGGACGTAATCAAGGGGCGGTAAATAACTTATGCCAAAATTTGTCGGCAGCCTGTACTCAAGGGGATAATCCTTCTTGTGATGCATATAAAACTACAGGTTGTGCGTGTGATGAGAGCGGTGTGTGTACCCGCGGTAACTATTCTAATTAAAAAGGTTGAATAATGAGTGTAATTGAATTAAGAATTCCTGATATTGGTGGTCATAGCGATGTTAATGTTGCCGAAGTTTACGTTAAAGTTGGCGATACAATTAATGTTGACGATAATCTGTTGATGTTGGAGACCGATAAGGCTACCATGGAGGTTCCTGCAGAAAAAGCTGGGGTAGTTACTGAAGTTTTAGTTCAGGTTGGTTCTAAAATCAATGAAGGTGATGTATTTGTTAAAGTTGAAGCTGCGGGCGCCGTTGCGGCAGCCCCAGCTGCAGCGGTAGCTGCTCCAGTTGCTGAACAGCCTGTAGTGGCAGCGACTGCACCAGCATCTGCCGCAGCGGCTAGTTCGCAAGTTGTGCCGATTATTGTTCCTGATTTGAGTGGGCATGATAATGTAGAAATTATTGAAGTTAGTGTAAAAGTTGGTGATACGATTGCCGAAGAAGACTCTTTGATTACTTTAGAAACAGACAAAGCAACAATGGAAGTTCCAGCAACTGTTGGTGGTGTTGTCAAAGAAATTAAAGTTCAGTTAGGTGGTCGGGTTAGTCAAGGAGATTTGATTTTGATGGTTGAAACTACTTCTGCAGTTGCTGTTGCAGCTCCAGTAGCAGCGTCAGCACCTGCACCAACTGCGGCTCCGGTTGCTGCTGCGCCAGCACCTGTTGCATCAGTTCCAGCTGCGCCAGCAAAAGTTGACGAAACTGCGTTTGCCAAAGCATTTGCTTCACCGGCAATTCGTAAATTAGCTCGTGAGCTGGGTGTTGATTTAGGTAAAGTTAAAGGTAGTGGTAATAAAGGTCGTATTACTGAAGAAGATGTTAAGTCTTTTGTTAAAGGTGTAATGTCTGGTCAAATTGCAACTGGTGCTGCTCCTACGAATGGTTCTGGTGTTGGCTTGGATTTATTACCATGGCCGAAAGTTGATTTTGCTAAGTTTGGCGATGTTGAGCGCAAAGAAATGAGCCGGATTAAGAAAATTTCCGGTGGCAATATGGCGCGCAACTGGGTGATGATTCCTCATGTAACTGTATTTGAAAATGCAGATATTACTGATATGGAAGAATTCCGCAAACAACTAAACGAAGAGTATAAACGTGCTGAAATCAAAGTTACGCCATTAGCATTCTTAATTAAAGCTGCGGTATTTGCCTTGAAAAAATTCCCAGAGTTTAATGCGTCAATTGATGGTGATAGTATTGTTTATAAAAACTACTACAATATTGGTTTTGCTGCGGATACGCCAAATGGTTTGACCGTTCCGGTAATCAAAGATGCAGATAAAAAAGGTTTGGTAGCAATTGCGCAAGAAACTTCGGCTTTAGCCAAAGCTGCGCGCGATGGTAAATTAAAACCAACTGATATGCAAGGTGGTACATTTACAGTATCTAGTCTTGGTGGTTTAGGCTCAACAGCCTTTACTCCAATTATCAATGCTCCAGAAGTGGCTATTTTAGGGGTGTCAAAATCCTCAATTGCGCCAGTTTGGAATGGTAAAGAGTTTGCGCCACGTTTGATGTTACCTTTGTCATTATCATTTGATCATCGGATTATTGATGGTGCGTTGGCTGCTAAATTTACAACTTATTTGTCACAAATTTTGTCAGATTTACGTCGCATGGCATTATAAAATCGCCTCTAAAAAAGCCCATGATATTGTATCATGGGCTTTTTTCATAAAGTAAAGATTATCCAGCCATAGCTAAAATTTCTTTAACTGCGACAGCATCAATATTTTGATGTTCACCTAGATTGCTACTACTGTATTTGAATAGATTAGCAACAATTTTATCTGCATCTACAGTTATGCCATAATCCGCAAACTTAGTTTTCACGCCTAAAGAATGGAAAAACTCTTCGGTTTTAATAATTGCTTGCTTGATTGCAACATCTGGATGATTATTTTCTAGCCCCCAAACATTATGTGCAAATTTGAGTAACTTTGCACTTTTATTGGTGCTTTGTTGACGCCATAGCTGTGGTGCAACAATTGCTAGTGTTTGACCGTGGTCTAAGCCATATGCAGCAGTTAACTCATGTCCAATCATATGAGTTGCCCAGTCATGGTCAACTCCGATACCGATGATTCCATTTAACGCATTGGTAGCTGCCCACATCCAATTTGCGCGTGTATCATAATCCTGAGTACCATTAACAATATCTTGCCCAACGTTGATTAAAGTTTTTAACACCGCTTCGGCAAATCCATCCTGAATCGATGAATTAACATCAGTTGTTAGATATTGTTCAGTAACATGGATAAATGGATCAATAATACCATTTTGTAATTGGCGTTTAGGTAAGCTATAGGTGGTTTCTGGGTCTAAGATTGCGAATTTAGGGAAAACTAGCGGATTCATAAACGCTTGTTTGGCACCGATGCTGCGACGTGATACAACTGCACCTGAATTCATTTCTGAACCAGTGGCAGGTAAGGTTAGAATTGCACCTAAATCAATTGCTTCATTAAACACAACATCTGGTTTGGTTAAAATATCCCAAGCATCGCCACTGTATTTAGCAGCCAGAGCGATAAATTTACTACCATCAATAATTGAACCACCACCAACAGCTAAGATCAGATCAATTTTTTCACTACGGCAAATTTCCACTGCTTTCATCAGTGTGTCATAGTCTGGATTAGCTTCAATACCACTAAATTCAATAACTTTATAGCCTTGTAATGCTTGCTCAACTTGTTGGTAAACGCCATTGGCTTTAATTGAGCCACCACCGTAAGTGAGTAAGATTTTTTTATTCGGACTAATTAATTGCGAAAGTTGTTTTATTTGCCCTTTACCAAATAGAACTTTAACTGGGTTGTAATATGTAAAATCATGCATGTGAGTCTCCTTGAGGTTAATTAGTACATGTGCAATGGATCGGCTTCCAAATTTCTTTGATTAGCCAAAAGAGCTGCCAGCATTTGCTAGATGTCTGCCAATACTATTTAAGGTTAGCCTTTCATAAATCAATATATTATGGCGCAATTATAGCATTTTATGTCAATAATATTTCATTGCTAATATTTTTATCATAAATGTCTAAGCATAAAATATCTTCATCTGGGACAACATAATTAAGACAGCTCTGTTATAATTACGTAGTATTAAACTGTATCCGAAAGAGGGGTTTGTAATGTTTAAAAGAGTTTACGTTCCGATTGATAATTCAGATATTTCTGATAAAGTATTGCAAGAAGCAATTGACTTAGTTAAGGCGACTAAAGCTGAATTAAGAATTAGCCATGTAGTCAATCTTGAACAAATTACTTTTGGGATTGAAATGGTTGGTGTTGCTGAATTAAAAGACGCCTTGTTGAATATCGGTAAAACCTTAATTGAGCAAGTAAAAGAGCGTATTGCTAAAGAGGGCGTGCCCGCAGAAGTGAAATTAATTGAAAATTATGGTTCTGATATTGGTAGTCTGATTGCCGAAGATGCTAAAGAATTCGGTGCGGATTTATTTATTTTAGGTTCACATCATTTAGGTTCATTCTCTCATTTTATTACAGGTGGAATTGCTGAAGATTTGGCACATGAGACTCAAATTCCTATATTACTCATTACCAAACATAAACAAAGCTGATAATCTACAATAACAGTTTGTGAGTGTGGGTGGCTGAGGCTGCCCATCTTTTATTTTAAGCGTATATATCATGAAAAATAATATATTGACCTTTAGCGATCATTCACGACATTTTAAAGATTGCATTTATGTTTACCCGGTAGTATCCAGACGCTCGCAAGGTGTATCGCTAGGGATTAATTTAAATATTAATAATGCCTGTAACTGGCGCTGCGTGTATTGTCAGGTTGAAGGTCTGGTGCGTGGTAAGCCTGAGCGAATTGATTTGCCGCGTTTAAAATTTGAGCTGGATATGATGCTGGATTGGATTGTCAATGGCAAGTTTATTCAGGAGTATGCACCAGTTGGTTTGCAGCGCTTTAATGATATTTGTTTATCGGGTAATGGTGAGTCAACATTATCAGAAGATTTTGTCGCGGTTTGTGAAATAATCGCAGAGTTGCGTAAAAAATATACGATTGGCAAAGATGCAAAAACAGTATTAATTAGCAATGGTAGTGAGATTTTAAAAGAAAATGTTCAACAAGGTCTCAGAATTATTGCCGAGAATAATGGTGAATTGTGGTTTAAAATAGATCGGGCTAATCCAAGTGCAATTAATCTAGTAAATCAGGTGAGCATTGATATTAATGGCGTGATTAAACGTTTAGAGTTAGCTAGTTCTTTGTGTAAGACATATGTGCAGAGTTGCTGGTTTCGAGTTGATCAAATCGAACCTTCAGCCGAATTAGTTGCGGAATTTGTTGCTTTGATGGTGCAATTAAAACCGTATATTGCTGGAGTATTACTCTATTCAACTGCCAGAAATCCAGCATTACCAGAGGGGGATAATATCTCTCAGGTTTCGCCTGAATTTTTAACTAATTTGGCGGATCAAATTGCAGAGAACGGAATTATGGTTAAAAATTATGTTTAAGTTTATATTATGAAAATTTATGTTGATGCAGATGCTTGTCCCAAAGCTATTCGTGAAATTATCTATCGAGCAGGCGAGCGGACGAAAACCGCTGTGCTGATGGTAGCGAATCATTTTTTTCAGTTACCAAATTCTCAATTTGTTACGATGGTGCAAGTTCCATCGGGATTTGATGAAGCAGATAAATGGATTGTTGAAGCTGTGGTTGCTGGGGATCTAGTAATAAGCAATGATATTCCTTTGGCTGATCTGGCAATACAAAAGCAGGCGAGGGTAATTAATCTACGTGGTAAATTGTATGATGCTAACAATATCAAGCAGGCTTTGGCAACCCGCGATCTACTATCTGAGCTTCGTGATAATCAGCAAATTTCAGGTGGTCCACCGCCAATGAATCCCACGGCAGTAAAATTATTTGCTCAGCAGTTTGATAAAGAGTTGGGGCGTAAATAAATTTGCTTATTATTAATGGACGATTAGTTTCATAAATTTGAAATATCTATGGTGGTCGATTTTATCAATACCTGCTTTAAATTTAATTTAAGATATGAAATTCAAACCTTGTTAATAATAAAATCCCATCAAATTCTTAGCTCTTCAACTTCAAAATAAACATTATTTGGCAGTTTATAACTCAAGGATTGACGCTTATTTTTAGGTTATAAAATTTCACATGCTTGGCTATAGCTATTTTAGTATCATGGACAGCATAAAGCTCGACAAGATAGATTTTCTCTTGTTCAAGCGAATGTCAAAATCACTCAAATATGTTACCTAATGCCATCTCACGACTATCCATGCTAATACTGATGCTATGGCCCAATAATATCTCAATAAAATTTGCGCGGTAAATTGGCTGCCTTGCTCTGAGTTAAATATCTCTAACTTTGGGTAATTCTCCAGTACTTCCTGTCGAGCCTCAATACCAAAAGTTATGGAAACTTTTCAGCGTAAAATACAGCGACTGTACCAGTTAATTATAGCAACAAGATAGACAAAACCATGTTTTAGCCGCATATATGCCAATACAAATCGTTGTGTTCTCATAGGTTCCATTTCGGTATATTTCTAATATTTGCTGCTTAAATTCATCTGCATGGTTTTGTTTCACCTTTCCTAATCCTAAGTTTTATTCGGGACTTAGTGCCTAATTTTTAACATCAATTCCTTACGTTTTTAATTGTCCTAGTTTTGGGGTGTGTTCCAGATATTATAATAATCATGGTTTCCAAAATTGCATTTATAAATTCCAAATTTCTTATTTAATGGTTTATAAACTAAGATAATATCTGATCTTAGAAGTATTTTATTGTTTGTAAATATGAAATCAATTTATAAAGCCGACTGATATGTATAAAGCATTAAGAAGCGTACTAGTTCTTATTATGATTTTGCTTGGAGTCAGCTCTTGCTCAAATAGTGGAAATAGCAATACTAATAATACGACGAATAATGTTTCTGCATATTTTGCGAGTTCATCGGCATACTACTGTCGTCTCCCTCTTGTACCAAATTTGGGAGTTAATTATACACTATGGGCAAAACCAGCATTAAGTAACTGCATGCAGCTAGAAAAATGTATATCAGATATGCATTTTTGTTGATTTCAATTTATAGCAGATATATATAAAATACATTCCTAGGTAAACGGTATACATAAACAATACTAGTTATTGGTTGGCTTTCTGGTTGTTAATTATAGGTAAATAAAAATGTTCTCAAATCTAAAAGTTAATAGTTATTTCAGGCTTTTGTTTAAGAGTCCGAAATTAGTATCAATTGGTATGATTCTATTAATTTCAGCATGTGCACAACATATTGATAATAACACAAGTAATAGCAATAATAATGATGCTGCATTATTTGAAGAACCTGAGATATTGACTATAGCTAATCCTGGTACTGTGCCAGTTTTTAATGGTAGTAGAACCTCGACTTTTCTGGTGCTGGATAACTTTACCAATAAAACTATTACAAATATACAGTATCAGATTGATGATTCCAATCATGTTGATCCGTTAAACCCCGATACACATACAACTTTGGTAAATGGTAGTAATGTTTGTAGCACTCTATTGCCGCATTCTTCATGCAAAATTGATTATACTGGTCCTCTACTTAGCTCCGGAAAGCTTGATGCAACAGCAGACCAGCTACTGGTTAAATATCAGATAAATGGGCAAACCAAAACCACTTCGGCAGTCATTAACTATCGCGTAGTATATAGTGACAGTAGTTCAAATCCTAGCAAGGTACTATCAATGGGCTCTCCTAATGCAATGACTGGAACTAACGGAACACGTAGTGCTATGCTCTATTATTATGTGAGTGGCAAAACCCCAATATCATTAAAAAATGCAGGGTTCAATAGCTCATCATTCAATATAATCAATAAAAACTTTACGAATGATTCATCAATAGCACCGGGAATGATCTTGACTTATGAAGTATCAGCAGATTACAATCATAACAATGTAAAAAATGCGGCTTATTCTGCTACCAATACTGCACAATTTAGCCTAAATTATTTAAACAGCAGTAATGGACTACAAACAACTCTGACAGATGTTGCAAATAACCAGCTATATATCAGTGGTCCATACATAATATTATCACCAATCTCAACGATCTACTCAAAAGCAGGTAGTAGCCAAACATTCACTGTTTACAATGTTGGTTCTCAACCTGCAAACGTAACTTTATCCGGAAGTAGTAATGATTTCTCCTTAAGTAATAGCTCGGCTGTTATTGCGGCAAATAGCTCACAAGCGTTTAAGATAACTGTAAATACTGCAGGTACAACAAATCTTAATGCAAATATAACTGTTGCAGCAGCAAATGCTAATAGTGTTAATCAGCAATTTACGATTATTGGCGCTCCGAATTTATTAGTTTTAAATCTGCCAACAAATATTACTTTAGAGAACCATATTCCGCAAGTTACTCAGATAACTATAACAAACAGCCCTTCAAGTGGCGGAATTATTAAACTAAGTAATACTACCCCAATTCAAATTGGCTCAAATAATCCTAATTTAGTTACGACCTTGACTGGTGGAACTTGCACGCCGGGAGAGTCCTTGCCAGCTGGGCAAAGTTGTAACTATCAAGTTACCTTATCTGAAGCTTCTACTTCAGGAAGCTATAATACTCGATACAATATTTCTGCGAATGTCAGTTATTCAAATAGTCAGAATAACTATACCGATAATGTTACAAGCTATTCACGGACAAGCAGTACAACTACTATGAATACAGCGAATATTCTTGCTTCTGATATTCGGGCTTTGAGTATTAGTGGTGATAATATTGATACAGAAAGTGTAATCGTCACCTTTAGCAATAGTAGTACTTTGGCAGCTGGGACTGTTTCCGATATCCAGCTGGCAAATAATCCGGCATACATGACATTATCTACTAGTGGTGTAAGTAATCCATGTAAAATAGGTATTGGTCAAACAAATTCACTTGCACCAATGCAATCATGTAATGTCTTAGTAAACTTAGGGCCATATAGCAGTAGTAGTTTGATTACTGGGCAAGCGCTTCTTAATTACAGTTATGTGAATTATGCGGCTATAGGTACACAAACTTCATATAAAACCATTAATTATACTGTTACGCCACAATCATTAAGTTTTATTATTAAATCAGTTTCAAGTAATGGAGCAACCGGAGATGGTTCGATAAATTCGCCGTATCTGTTGCTTGGTTCACAGAATAATCAAAGTTTAACTGTTACTTATCAAAATACAAGTAATAATCAGATTCAGGTTGAAAGCTTTTCAAATAACTATGGTGCTCCTGGAAGTCTTGGTACTTACTGGATTATTTCAGATCAATGTAGCGGTAAAACTTTAGCTTCAAATGACACATGTGTAGTTACATATATTCAGAATTTTTATAAAACTGCAGCTCAAAATAACTACAACTGCAATGGAACTAATCAAAATATGAATATAACGTCTCCCTCAGTTTCGGTGAGATCACTATTAACGCAACAGGTATTCAACTTTACAAGTTTGACCTATCCAAACTCGTTATCAACAACATTAAATGCAAACTTATCAAATATCTACATTCTTAATAATCTGAGTGTAAGTAGTAATGGTAGCTATGCACAAAATCCAAATTATAATATTTATACGTCAGTGATGTCGTCAGCCATAACAAATGCTTCTGGATATGGTGCATTCAACCTGATCTCAAGAATACAACTTAACTCTGGTTTTGGTGGGCAAATTACCTTACCACTAGATGTCTCAACCTCGGGGTTAGGTGTATGTAGTACTGTAGGACCATACGTAGCATCGGCACTTTATAGCCAAACATGTAGCTACTCTGCTGGTTCTATCTCTAGTGGAAATCTTGCTGAATCGTATACATTTTATGCTCAGCCATATTTATCTACCAATGCTTGGTATTATTATCAGGATGTGTCTTTGAGCGGTAACTCCAATCAAACATACTGTATGCAAAATGGTAGCAATTATTTACAACTGAATTAATTTTTTAGATGGACTTAAATATGAAAAAAAACTTAGTTAAACTTCTGGCTTCTGCCAGCATAATCAGCTTAAGTGCTTGTTCGCAAAGCAGCAATGGCAGTAATGGTAGTAATAGCAATGATGGTGCTGATTCTCCTAAACCAGCACAAGTTGCAGCGGATCAATTAAAAATTGTAATGGCTGGTCAAGTGCCACTATTGAATGGTGCTCAAGCCACTATAGATGCAATCATTTATAATACTACTGGTGCCCCTGTAAACAATGCTACGTTCTCACTAAATGGGGTAGCTAATGCAAAGATAACCTCATATAATGGTTGTGATAAAATCATTGCACCAAATAGCGAGTGTCGTGTTAGTTTGCAGTTTAATGCGATGAAAAACACACAATCAGTATTAAGTCAACCATTAACAGTTAATTACATTAATACCTATGGTGCTCACAAGTCTTCATCGATGTTATATAATGCTGTACGAATTGCCACAGATGGAACTACACCAAAGTTGATAAATCCGAGCATCCCAAGTACGTTAACTGATATTGGTAACAGTCATTTACGCGGTGTTACATATGTAATGGTGCAAAATCCTAAGCAAGCTTCGTACTCATTAAAGAGCGCAACTTTTTCTTCTAGCGCGTTTAGTATTATTGGGTTAAGTTATGCAATAGGTAGTCAACTTAATGATGGTGCATTAATACAAGTTGAATATGATGCGAGCAAAAGTACCTCATTAAATAGCGCTGATTTACAGGCTGGTAAAAATGGAGGTTTTTCTAAATTAATACTTCAAGATTCTTTAAGTACGCCATTAACATTAAATGCTACCAGTGATTATATTACAGGCGGCTATCTGGTTACTGGGGTATTAAATCCTTTAAATTCATCAACCTCGCAATCAGAAACATTAATAATAACAAATGTTGGTTCAACTGATGTTTCAGGCGTTACCCTTAATGATGATTTGGGGATTTTGAATTTTAATGGTGGGCAATCTACAGTACCAGCTAATGGAACTATTACACCTACTGTAGCAGCTACTCCTGGTAGTTCTGGTGTAACAAATATTACTGTTGCTAGTAATGTAAATAGCACTATAGTTCCAGTAACTGTATATACTGATCCGCAACCGCTGGTAGTATTACAAAATACTTCCTACCTATTTGCATCAACAGTAGGTCAAACAAAATCTATTACAATAACTAATAGCTCAAATCAAAATATTCATGTTAGTAACGTTACATTTACAAAAGATTCAAAATCTGCGGCAAGCATATCTGTTACTGGCGATAGTTGTAGTGGGCAGAGTATAGTTGCTGGTGGTAACTGTACTATTAGCGGAGTAACAATCAACTCAGCTATTGATGAACAATCATCATCTGTTACTGTGAACATGGCATATACTTATAATGGTGGAGCATCAACGGTCTCACTTTCACCAATTGGTCGTATTTTGTATCAATCTGTATTACGTCAATCAGTATCAATAATAGCACCAAGCAGTTTTGAAGTTATTGGTAACAATACTGCGATCAGTTATGAGTCAGTAATAGTAACTAATACTAGTAGCTTACATCCAGTAACAGTAGAATCTTGGAATATGACTAATAATAATTCATCGTCAAGCTGGATGAAGATAAATAACAATGGTAGTTGTGCTAGTGGTACTATATTACAAGCTGAATCTGCAAATAATTGTACATTTGGAATTACTTTAGGACCTGTTAATCTAAATAATCCTGGTGAAACAATAAATTCTAATGAATCATTGTCAGTATCATTCACTACTAAGCCATTAACTACAGATTCGTTAGTTGGTACAGGTGTGGTGCCATTTCAGGTAACTCTTGGTAATCAGTCATACATTAGTTTGCAAAGTTATACTCCAGCAAATAATATAGCCGGAACAGGAACTTCAGCAAATCCGTACAACTTTTTAGGTTCAACAGCTGGCTCTTCTAAAACTATGGCATTAAACTTTGTGAATACTAGTGGTTCACCAATTAAGGTTAATGCAGTACAACATTTGGCGAACCCATTTTATTGGGCATCAAATACTGACACATGTAGTGGTAATACTCTTCAGGCAAATGAATCATGTACAGTTGCATATTATGATAGCTTATATCAAAACATTGCAAACACTACGCAATCAGGTTCAAATGTTATTAATAACTTGACGCTACCACAATTCATTATTACACAATTATCAACAAATTGGACATTTGCAGTACCGGCAATAAATCCAAATACTAATGATAATACAGTTTACTCTAGCGTAGCGATTCTACTTTTAGATCATTCGGTATCAAGTCAAACAACAAATGATAACCTAGTAAATATTATTACACAGTTATCGGTTGGTGCTAATGACAATATAAGTAATTATCAATTCACAGAGTCAGCAAATATTGCAGGTAACAGTATTATTGAGAGTAGTGGTTATACTATGTATAGTGGTTCAAGTTGTAACGTGAGTGCTGCTTCAAGTGGATTAATCAGTCAAGTATGTACATATAACGGAGCAAATCCATATGGTGTTTCGTATATCTCTAGTACTGGTGGACAAGCGGGAGATGCTGTAGGCTTGAGCACAGCATACTTTGTGACACCTACAGGTAATCAGCAAGCTATTGCACAAAAACAAAATTACTTCACGGTAAATGTTAACTAAAAGTTAATGACTTAGTTATAAATCTCCTCATCATATAAAAATATTATGGTGAGGACAAACTAAATTTATTAAGAAAATATGTAAGGAGCGATTAGTATCGGCGCTAATTTTTCATACATTCATATAAAAAATTAACAAACAATTGAGCTTCGACAGAAATATTATTTTTTGTTACAACGTAATAATCAAATTCATACACAACCCAATCGGGTAAAACTGGTACTACTAATCCAATATTCAGATCATCACGAATTATTGATTCATGGCAACCAAATATGCTATTAGAATTTAACCCAATTTGTCTGATATGAAGCGCGTTATTAATGTTCAACGAATTATTTTTCAGATTAACTATACATTCTTCATTAGTATTAATGTGTCTTAGTTTATAATATTCAATCGTCGCATAATCCTCATTTATCATTCCAATTATATTGTGATCATATAGTTCTTCTGTAGTTTGAGGAATGCCATGCGCAACGGCATAGTTAGCACTACAGTATAATTTAATATACTCGTGACGAACAAATCTATTAGTTAAATTTTTACCTTTGATGCCATGAAGAGTTAGGATAATGTCAATTTGTGGACTTGGCCAAGATAGAATGTTTGGATAAAAATTCAGGTTTAATTTTATATTCGGATACTCATCGATAAACTTGTGTAGATGTTTACAAACTAAATTATATGAGATAACCGCACCTAGAGCAATGTTTAAAGTGCCACACTTATTTTCTTGGGGTACTTTTCTTTCATAAACATTAATGGTGTTTTCAATAAATAATGGAATATGCTTGCATTTATTATACATATAAACACCAAATTCAGTTAATTCAAATTTTTTTGATGTTCTGATAATTAGCTGCTTACCAAGTTTGTTTTCTAATTCTGAGATATGTTTACTTAATGTTGAGGACTGTATCTTTAATTTTTCTGCACAAACCTTAAAGCTTCTTGTCTCGCATAAGTCAATAAATGATGCAATATTGTCTAGCATAAAACCACCCTTTAGTACTACTCTAACTATTTTTTGTAAATAACAGTAATTATTATAATATGATTTCCAAAATCATTGTCATAAATTCCAAAATTCCATTTTTATAATTTAGTGTGAATGATAACATTACGTGGATAAAAGAAGCTAGTGTTTTTTGTAATTAGCTTCTCAAAAGAAAAAATAGATCGTCAATTTAAGATTAATGCTAAAAATATAAGTTCATAATTAGCACTTTGGATATGAGGAAGGTAGTATGACTATGAAAAAAAAACTGAACCTATTAGCGTATTTTATTGTTGTTTTGATAACTACGAGCTGTAACGCTAACCATGCGGCAGGGGCGGGTAATGCTTCTAATAATAATCTAACTAATGGTGATCATCTTGTTGAGGTTGTTGCTGATTCAGCTCTGGTAATTGATAAAGGCGTAGAGACAGGTCAGGCTAAATTTTATCTTGAGAATAAAAGCAATTATCTAGTTAATGATATTTCTGTTCATTCTACCTCAGCTAATCTGGTGATTAATGATGCTAGCGAGTGCCACAAAGCTTTGGCTCCACATCAGACATGTGCAGTTATTTATACTGCCAAATTAGCTAAAGACAAGAATAAAGACTCCGCAAATGTATCGGCAATTTTTATGGCTGATCAGAAATACAAAAGTGATGGTCAGGTTGACATGCTGCGTAACCCAGATATTGGCGATGCTCAATTTGTGGTTGTAAATACCAGGGCACGTAAAAATGATGATTCTGAATTGATTATTCATGGTGTTGGTAGTAAAGATAATCACAAGTACACGGTTAGTTCAGTTACTGTCAATGGTCACAAAATATCATTAGCAAATAATTCACTTAAGAAAAATGGGCTTCAATCAACTATAAATGGTGGTGAGAATCTAACCGTTTTGGTTCCAACAGAGATTGTTAATGATAGTGATCCATATAATAGTCAAATGACAATGAGTTTGCAAGGTACGATTGATGGTGCTCCAACTAACCTTATGCAGTCATTCTTAGTTGCTGATGCACCAGCAGGCTTTGTTTATGAGCCCACGACTGGTTATCTTAATCCGACGCATAATTTGAATATTGCGACTGTTGGTGTAGTTCCTCAGCCATATAGCATATCATATAAAGCAAGCATCCCTGCTGGTGCAGTTACCGATGATACTACGCATATTTTTACGGCTACACTACAACCAACTACTAGCACGGCTTCTAACTTACAATGTTCACAGCTTATTTCGTTCGTTAATAACTCATGTCAAGTAAACGTAACTGGCAGTGGCGGAACTAGCTCTGCAGTAGAAAATAGCAACTGCATCGAATCTATAGTAATTGATCCGCGTAAGTGGGGAAATACTACTCAATATTTGCAATGTCAATATATTCCACAAATTCAAGACAGCAATGGTCAGATTGAGAGCTTAAATCCAAGTGGTGTATTAACGGTAAATTTATCGAATATGAATAACCCTGTCTCAGCTGCGATGCTAGTGGACAATGTGGGCTATGTGGCAGCGGTTAATCCTAACGCTGGTACGATGAATTATGGTGGCAATCCAGCTTTACCATTTACTTTGAATGGTTCTACCATTAAGAGTCCAACCTATCGTTGGGTGCAGATTTATAACTATGAAAGCGTTGAATCAATCCAGCTCTACTATCAAGTTCCAAGTAATACGGCTGGACAAAATGCAAACTTGATTGAAAGCCCGAGCTATGTCGGTACTGTTATTGGTTCGGGTGCAACTGCATGTCATAGTGGTGATATCTTGGCGCCAGGTTCTAATTGCTATATAATGATGCTCGTTTCACCAAGTGATTACGCTGGTATCGCTGGTGATATGGTAACTTTGCAAGCACGCTATACCTCTTTAACTTCAGGGCGCGTTAGTTATTATAGTTCTAATTTATATATGCAGTATTCTGGCTTGACTCAATATCTTGGAAATATGTCAACGGTGGTTGGTGGTCCAAATGGTACGGCATTTAATGAATCAATGTCTGAATTAAGCTTTATGACTGAAGCGGCTAATGGTAATAATGGTGGGAATTCTATTGCCGAATGTGGAACGTCCAGTAATAACAATACTTATCAATGCATCGCTCAAGGCAGCTATTTAAATGTTAAATTACCTATCTTGAATAATTTTTTACCAGGTCAATTTACTTATGTTTTAGCTAATGAGTCGGCATTAACTGCACAAGGATTCAAAATTACTTATGCTTTAGCGAATACGGCTACTCCTTCTGTTGCGGCAACTACATGGGGCGTTGGTACTGGTGGCTGTAAAATCCCTGCATACTCACCCTCAACTATGGCTTGTTATATTAATGTCCAAAACACTTGGAATCCAAATAATAATGCGAGTGGTAACATTGCACTCAATGTACTTGGCTATTTTGCAAATAATCCAAATATGAAACTTAGTAACAATTGGATTAATTTTTATGCTGTGAATCCAACGAGCAAGGTATTGTCAATGTACAACACAACTTCTGATAATACTACTGGTTCTGATTCATATTGGAATTCAGGCGAGTCTTTTAACTATACTAATAACTTATCTAGTCCAGAAAGCTTCTATTCAGCAAGCAGTAGTAATCGCTTTAGTTACTTATTCGGTGACAATGCTTGTATTTTAGATAAGATAACTGGTTTATTATGGTATTTTAAGCCACAAGCTAACTCGTCTCTTCCTATTTCGACTCTATTTAGTAATCCAGGCAATATTATTTGTGGTGGTTATGTTGTTGCAACTAATAGTGGTGCAGGAACAGTTTTTGGTAGTGTTTATTCTAGAATACCATCATTACGTGAATTCACCAGTATATTTGATCTATCTAATTCATCATCAAAATTAATTAATTTGCCGGATAGCATCTCTAGCAATGTAATGAGTAAATTTTTTGGGCTGGTTACATCAACACCTTTAAGTACAACAGCTACAGCTCGAAAATTAATTGCTGTAGTTGGTACTCCAGCTTCAGCTACAGATGGTTATACATTTGATTGGATTGATGGCTACTACGGAGGAAGTCAACAAATGTCTGTTTATTGTTCTATTGGGTATAACTGTGCTGTGGCAGGTGTTACAGCTGCTGCAAATGACTGGAGCACCGGCAAATTATCGCCTGGTGCATCTTCTACTGCGTCTAATCTTCAGTATATTTTAGTTGCTCAATTAAATGGTGGTGAAACCATAAATGGACAAGTCTTCCAATATAAAAATAAACTTCTAAAAGGAGTGAATACACAAGGTGCAGCAAGCTCATATCAAGTTTTTAATGGTGATGAGATCTACCAGGAAAGTTCTTTAAATATTGGTGTTAATTGGCCAACTAGTGGGAATGGTACTGTTAGCACTGGTCAACTAGTACCAAAGCAGTACGGAGGAGGTCGTTATGTTAATGATGCAACAGGTAATTGTTTAATTGACTTAGTCTCTGGCATTATGTATCCAAAAAATACTGTAGCAAAAGTATCTTCCGCTACTACTGGTGATGATTTTTTATCCATTTATAATTCATATGATAAAGCTGGAGGCGCAAATTATGGTTACTGCGGTATGAAAAATTGGCGAATAATAAATGCACGTGAGTTTGAGTATTCAATTAATTATTTATGTATGGGTTGGAATTCCTGTCTCAGCAACCCAGGATCTACTAATTTTAATAATGATGGTAATAATAATAGCTACGGTAATAATATTGGTATGACTTGGGTAGCTAATCAGGGAAATGGTACTATTTATGGTAGGATTAATAGTTATAGCTCAAGCAGTCGATATTTTCCAGTACTAAATACTTATACTAGTATAAAAACAGATGCGTATAGTAATAAAACTAGATATATTCCATATAATCATACAGGACATACATCTGATCAGTATTTTGCAACTAATATAAATCCAATTGACAATACTAGTTCAACTAATCTAGCTTCTGGTGGTATGTATTATGATTTATTAGTGGCAGGTGGTGCTGCGAGAATTCAACCATAACTGATGAAGCTAAAAATTAGCTTGCTAATCATCTAAGAATAGTGATTAGCAAGCAGCACTAGTTTATATAATATGTATTTATAACAACATGTTATATCGCCGTAGTACTGTTTTACGTTGCTTTGAGTGTGCAGAAACGCTCGGTCAGTATGTATGATTTAATAGTTCTAGTTCTATTTTAAGCTTGGCGTTTTCCTCCTTCCGCGTTTAACTTCAACTCCAGACTGCGATACTGGTTTAACTTCCAGATCCTTGTAAATTGATGTCTGTGTCATTGCCGTATTGTAAATTACAACACTACATTCTTATTTTAATTTGTCCAGTTTTAGTGGTTTGGTAGACTTTAAGCTTAAGCTTCATGCGGACCAACTCAGCAATCAAAAGGGGGCTAAGTTAGCAGCGCAATTTCACTCATTATCCATAGATCATTTGGGATATCTAGAGCCTTAGGATGTGATAAACTTATCGCTTGCCAGAACGGTTGCAGTATTGTAATTTAAGTAGTTTTTAAGGAACAACTATGTCGACTCCATCAACTAGTGAAAAGATGAATGTTAGAGATTTATCTTTTGTAGCTTTGTTTTCTTTAATTGTTGGTTCAATGATGGGGAGTGGTGTTTTTGACGTTCCACAAAATGTAGCGCATCGTGCAGGTGTTATTCCTATTAGTATTGGTTGGATTATTACCGCAGTTGGGGTTTTAGCTTTAAGTTGGGCATTTGGCTACATATCTAATCAGCGTCCAGATATCCAAAGTGGAATTTATGGTTATGCCAAACATGGTTTTGGTGATTATGTTGGCTTTAATTCGGCATGGGGTTATGCTTTAAACGCACTTTTGGCTAATGCGAGTTATCTAATTTACATCTGTGCAACCTTGGGCAACTTTGCTTTGTTCAAATTTTTTGGTAATGGAAATACCATTAGTTCGCTAGTGGCAGAATCTGTGATGATTTGGGGCGTATTTTTTTTAGTCAGAAATGGAATCAAAGAAGCTTCAATTGTAAATGTAATCTTAACGATTATCAAAGTACTGGTTTTGGCAAGCATCATTATTGTTTTTGTTTTAGCATTTAATTGGGCAAAGTTTAAAACGAATCTACATCTTGAACCACATCTGGGTAATTGGTTTGATCAGGTCAAAAGTACGATGTTGGTAACCGTATGGGACTTTACTGGGATTGAAGCGGCTTGTATCTTTGCACTACGCGCTAAACGTATGAAAGATGTAATTAGAGCGACCATGCTGGCTGCAGTTGTAGTGTGTTTAATTACTTCCTTGATTTCTGTATTACCATTTGGTATTTTATCTGCACAGGAAATTAGGGAACTTCCTACACCATCTACGGCAGGGATACTAGCACAACTTTATGGTGAGAATAGTGGCAATTTAATTCGAGCGGCTGTAGTTGTAAGTGTTCTTGGTGCTTTACTTGCATGGACGTTGCTGGCGAGCAATATGTTTTATTTGGCATCTGAAGATAAAACTATGCCTAAATCATTTATGAAACTTAATGCAAATAATGTACCAATTAATGCGCTAGTTATTAGTAGTATCGCAGCACAAGTATTTATTGTAGTTGCATTTTTTACTAATGCAGTTTATTTAGCAATGATCCAGTTAGCAACCAGCTTAGTTTTGCTGCCATATTTATTATCGGCAATGTTTGCACTCAAATTAGTTATTGCCGAAGGTAAAATTGATCGCCTATCATTTATTAAAGGTGTCTTGGCAGTATTATACGGCGTTTGGCTAGTTTATTCTGGTGGAATGATGTTCTTAGCTTTGTCATCTTTATTATACTTGGTTGGAGCAATCTTTTATTTTATTGCGCGAAGAGAGCAGTCCAAATCACTATTTGATAATAAATTTGAAGTTGGCTTGTTTATTGTTTTGATTGTGATTACAGTTGCTTCATTTGCAGATTGGTCACAAGCATTTATTACTGGTCAAATTGGTTAATGCCGTAGGGCATCTGGCTTAGTTATGATGTGGATGCTCTAAGTTTACATGGGCCTCTTCGGGATAAATCATACAAATGGGTGCATTAGCGCAGCGTCTAAGGCACCCTGACCATAATAGATCATCCCAAAAAAATTAGTGATTGCTAGGTGTTTCTACAATTAACATTACAATTCTCTTTACAAATGGTAACACTACTAGTAATACCGGGAAGGCAATCGGAAAAGAAGTCACCCATGCACTAAACCATGCGTACAATGAGTTGTAACTAATACCTAAATTCTTGAATGTAGCGATCCCTGAGACGATGAATGTCATAAATAGAGATAGAATGCATCCGCAGAAACTAATTGCACCAAGAAACAAGTTCTTGAGCTACCATCTCATTTGGAGTTTTAAATCCAAATTTCTCTCGCGGACGATTATTTAAACAATCCTGAATCCAAGCCCAATATTCATTTGGTATCGTCTTGAAATCAGTTCCTTTAGGAACAAAGTTCCTGATTAGTCTATTGTGATTTTCTACTAATGCTTTATCTGTTGAACAATAAGGTCTAGC
>SSGY01000210.1 GCA_008017145.1 Neisseriales bacterium | reverse complement strand
ATCAGGTGATTGGCGGTGCTCTGAATTATGCTAATCTTGCTGATGCGGATATTATTGCCATAAGTCCGGGTGTTTCAATTTATGAGCCAGCTTTACAACAAGCTATACACTCAGGTAAGCAAATTGTCGGTGATATCGAGTTATTTGCACGTGAAATTAGCGATTGGCAGAGTAAAGTAATTGGCATTACTGGTAGCAATGGTAAGACAACCGTAACTAGTTTAACTGGATTTTTAGCAGAGCACAGCGGAATTAATACCTTAGTAGCTGGAAATATTGGGACTCAGGTATTGGATGCTTTGCTTGAATGTGATAAAAATAATAATTATCCTGAATTAATAGTTTTGGAGTTATCAAGTTTTCAGTTAGAAACTCTAATTAGTATGAATTTTGCCAGTGCTACGGTTTTGAACATTTCAGAAGACCATCTAGATCGTTATCGTGATCTTTTAGAATATGCATATGTTAAGGCGCATATTTTTAATCGATGTCAACATCAAGTTTTAAATATTGAAGATTCAATCGTTTTGGCAATGGCACGTCATGGTCTAGCACAAAGCTACTTTGGCGATAAACAGGGTAATTATCATTTAACTAATGATGCAGATCCAGTTTTACAAATTGATGGTGCTGCTTATCTTAAATCATCCGAGTTGCAACTAGTTGGACGGCATAATTATCTCAATGTGTTGGCATCTCTAGCATTATTGGCTGGAGCAGGCTATGATTTGGCACAGTTTAAGACTGGATGTATTCAATTTGCTGGTTTAGAGCATCGGATGCAAAAAGTTACCGAACATGATGGTATCTTGTATATTGAAGACTCTAAAGGTACCAATGTTGGTGCAGTAATTGCTGGTGTTGGTGGCATAGATCGTCCAGTACATCTGATTTTAGGCGGTGATGGTAAAGGGCAGGATTTTGCACCGTTACGTGAGCTAGTTCTAAAAAAATGTAAGTCAGTTGCCGTAATCGGACAGGATAAAGATGCGATACTCGTGACTTTAGCTGGAATTGATAATGTGTCTGGTTATGCGAGTTTGGAAGATGCTGTTAGTGCATGCATTAAAAATGCCGTCTCTGGAGATGCTGTGATATTATCTCCAGCTTGTGCTTCATGGGATATGTTTACCAATTATAAACACCGTGCTCAAGTTTTTGTAGATTCGATCTATGCGTATATTCACTAAATTTTTTCGCTGGCTAACCACCGATCGCCAAAATATAGCAAAGGCAGGAATAGATAATAACATTCTGTTTTCGGCGATTATTCTGTTGGCTATCGGGCTGGTGATGGTCTATTCTGCATCAGTTGCCTACGCAGCGAAAGACTCTGGTAGTGGTAATCCTTATTTTTACCTGATTCGTCATGTAATGGCGATAACGCTGGGAACTGTTGCAGGGGTCTTAGCATTTAATATGCCGACCGCATTTTGGAAAAAAAATGCCAATAAAATTATCGTTGGGGTAATAATTTTATTGATTGCAGTTTTAATCCCTCATGTTGGGCGGCTCGTTAATGGTTCAAGGCGCTGGTTGCCGTTGGGCTTGCTCAATCTACAACCCTCTGAGTTAGCTAAACTAGGGATTGGGATTTATATGGCAAATTATTTTTGCGGTAAAACATTGAGCATGAAAAATTTTCGTAGCGATGTTGTGCCCGTGATTGCCACGTTGCTAACGGTGTGCGTGCTGCTCTTGGCTGAACCGGATATGGGTTCAACTACAGTAGTTTTTATCATTGCACTGACTATTTTGTATCTGTCTGATTTGAATGTTAAAGTTATCTTTGCTGCCGTACTTTTTGGTGCTGCTGCTTTCGTCTTGTTGATTGTTTTTGAACCATATCGAATGAAGCGTGTAGTTGGGTTTTTAGACCCGTGGCAAGATGCTTTAGGTAAGGGGTATCAATTGAGTCACTCACTATTAGCTTTTGGACATGGTGGCTGGTTTGGAGTCGGGTTAGGTAATAGTATTGAAAAATTATACTATTTACCGGAGGCCCATACTGATTTTATCATGGCTATTATTGGCGAGGAATTTGGTGTCGCGGGTGTTTTGGTTATTTTATTGCTCTTCTGGATTATATTTTATCGTGGTTTTACCATGATTGCTACCGAAACCAAACGACTGCCTGGACGTAAATTTCAAGGTCTATTGGCGCAGGGGATTAGTGTTTGGTTCTTTGCTCAAGCTATTGTTAATATCGGAGTTGCCATTGGTATGTTGCCAACCAAAGGTTTGACCTTGCCATTTGTCTCTTTTGGCGGCAGCTCGGTATTGGTTAATTGTATTGCTCTATCAATATTACTTAAAATTGACTATGAAAATAAACTTCTCAAACACGGAAATCCATTAACATGAGTAAAGCTGTAATTATCATTAGCGCTGGTGGTACTGGTGGGCATATTTTCCCAGCATTAGCGGTTGCTCGGCAATTGACTGACTCATATGATGTTGTGTGGGTTGGTGGCAAGACTGGTATGGAAAATCAAATCATTCCGCAAAATGGTTACCCCTTGGAAACCGTATCGGTAGCAGGTGTTAGAAATAAAGGCGCACTACGTAAATTGATGCTTCCATTTACTATGTTGCGTGCGTTATTTGAGTGTTGGTGTATTCTACGTAAACATCGTCCAACCACCGTGATTGGCTTTGGTGGTTATGCAACTTTTCCAATCTTACTTGCTGCACGAATATTGGGTAAGAAAACCTTGATTCATGAGCAAAACTCAGTTGCAGGTTTAACTAATCGAGTGTTGGCTAAAATTGTTAATCAAGTGCTAACCGCTTTTCCTAATGTTTTAAGTAGCACAAAGACGCAATTAGTAGGAAATCCTGTTCGGCAAGAAATTATTGATATAGCACCAGCGAATACTAATACTACTGGCAAACTCAATATTTTGATTGTTGGCGGTAGTCTTGGTGCGAAAGCATTGAATGACAATGTTCCATTAGCGTTAAATGCGATTAAAGATAAAATTGGTTCTGTGGTGCATCAGATTGGGCGTAATGATGGTTCTACGGTAGCAGATTTTTACCGTGAACATGGTTTAAATGCTCAGGTAGTGAATTTTATTGATAATATGGCACAAGCTTATAGTAATGCTGATGTTATTATTTGCCGCGCTGGTGCATCCACGGTTGCAGAAGTTAGTTGTGCGGGTAAATGTGCAATTTTTGTGCCATATCCGTATGCGGTTGATGATCATCAAACTCACAATGCTGCATATCTGGTAGACCAAGAAGCTGCTTTTTTACTTCCTCAATCTACATTAACTCCAGAGAGTTTGGCCAGTCTAATTAATGAACTAAGTCCTGAAAAATGTCAACAAATTGGACTTAAAGCCAAATCATTGGCAATTACTAATAGCACTGAATTAATTTGTGCGGCAATTTCATAACTGTTAATGCTAAAACAAAGCTAATAATCCGCTCAAGCCATAGGTTTCAATCCTATTTCTATGATAAAATCTCCCTTTGAGATATTCACATTGGGTAGTTCATGATAAAATTTGCCACATATGCAGTTAACTCCAGTCGCGGACGTAGCTTTGCCGAAGCTGCACCACGTTATCGTAGCGATTTTCAGCGTGATCGTGATCGGGTAATTCACTCGAGTGCTTTTCGCCGCCTAGAATATAAAACCCAAGTTTTTATTAATCATGAAGGTGATTTATTTCGCACTCGTCTAACGCATAGCCTTGAAGTGGCGCAAGTAGGACGCTCGGTTGCCAACGCTTTGGATTTAAATGTTGATCTGGTCGAAGCAATTTGTTTGGCGCACGATCTGGGGCATACCCCTTTTGGACACAGCGGACAAGATGTGCTCAACGAATGTATGCTGAAACATGGCGAACATTTTGAGCATAATTTACAATCATTGCGTATCGTTACTGAGCTTGAAGAACGTTATGCCGAATTCAATGGATTAAATCTCACATTCGAAACTCTTGAAGGGATTCTCAAACATTGTTCTTTAGCTAAAGCTCAAGAATTAGGTGTGCTAGGGGAGCGTTTTATAAAAAATGAGCGCCCGAGCCTAGAAGCTCAGTTAGCTAATATTGCTGATGAACTAGCCTATAATTTCCACGATCTCGATGATGGTTTGCGCGCTAATTTATTAACCTTGGAACAACTTGAAGAAGTTGGAATTATCAAAGAACAACTAAGCATTGTGTTACGCAAGTATCCGACGCTTAATGGACGTCGCCTTCATAAAGAGTTGGTTCGTCACCTGATTAATGTGACGATTTATCAGCTTATTGAAAATACCGAATTAAATCTAAAAAAATATCAACCAGCCTCAGCTGAAGAAGTTCGTCTTGCTCCAGCGATTGTTCAATATAGCGATGAAGATTTTGCGGCACAACGTGAACTTAAAAAATTTCTACTTAAAAACTTATATAAACATTTTAGTGTCATGCAACTGCGCTTTAAAGCAGAGAATGTAATTCGTTCTTTGTTTAGTGCTTTTATGAGTGATGCGCGCTTACTACCCGATCAATTCCAAGCGCATATTGATAAAGATGGATTACCGCGGGTAGTGGCTGACTATATTTCTGGAATGACTGATCGCTACGCTTTTCGTCAATACAATCGCTTGTTTACGGTTGAAACTGTCTGAGAGAACAAAATAATGGTAACAGTAAAAAGTAATTTTCATGATGTTAATAGTTGGCTGGATGTTCAACGTCAACATTTTTCTCCTGCCGAGATTGAGACTTTTCAGGCGGCAATTCATTTAGCTGAGCAATATTATCAAGGACAGGTATTTTATCCAACTGATGTTGATTTATTGTTGCATTCTTTAAATTGTGCTAATAAAGTTGCGGAGTTACATCTTTATGCCGATGCAGTAACCGCAACTATTTTATATGCATTGCCGCGTTATTGTGATAATTGGCTAGATGAATTAAAAAACTTTGACAAGAAAGTTGTTGAATTAATTGATGGTGTTAATCGGGTAACTCAGATTCGTAAGATTGGTGATTTAGACCTTGAATTAGATGAGCAAGAAAAGAAAAGCCAGATTGAAGTAATTCGTAAAATGCTGCTGGCAATGGCAAGCGATATTCGAATCGTGCTGATAGTTTTAGTTGGGCGTGGCGAATT
>SSGY01000152.1 GCA_008017145.1 Neisseriales bacterium | reverse complement strand
GGTTGGAATTTATCTTCTATTTTACGTGGTTTCATGCTTTTTTGCTCGCTGATATTGCAAGGTTTAAAGCATTACTTTACCATTTCTTGCAATATTTCGCCCATGAAGATAGCGTATTATTAAATTAAATCAGATTGATATATGATTTTTAGCATCAACTAAATAATATGAGGGAAGCATTGAGGTTTCACAGAGTTTGGTATATTTGGCAATGTGTAAGTTAATGTGTAAAAGGTTAGCCAAATGAGGTTTACAGACAGCCTCTATGTATGTTTCACAAATAATATGGAAAGCGCAACTTTAATTGCTTGTCATCATAAAGCATTTGCTTATTTCGGTGGAATACCTAAAACAATACTTTTTGATAATATGAAGACAGTGATTCATGCGCGCGATGCTTATGGTAATGGTAATCATCGTTTTAATGATGCTTTCAACCAATTTGCTAAAGATTGTGGTTTTGTCATTAAGCTGTGTAAACCCTATCGAGCTAAAACTAAAGGTAAAGTTGAACGGTTTAACCACTATCTAAAGAATAACTTTTATCGACCGTTAGCAGCTAAACTTAGTGGTGGTTTTATCAAGATAACGGTTGAATTATTAAATAGCTATATTACTGGCTGGCTGAATGAAGCCAATAGCAGGATTCATGGAACCACCAATAAAAAACCGATTGAAATGCTAAATGATGAGGTGCCGTGTTTTATTCACTATTCCAGTTTAGTAGCAGAGCAAAAAGATGCAGTAAAATCTTCAGCAAAGATAAACCTTAAGTTATTACCACCAACTGCTCTTTTACCAATAGAACAACCATCATTAACCAATTATGACCGATTGGTGGTATAACATGAATCAACCATTAGTCGATAAAATGGCTGAGGCTTGTTCAACGTTGAAGTTGTCCGGGTTATTCCGCGGTTATCAGGCAATTGCCGATGAGTGTGCCAAAGATGGTGTTAGCTATACTGATTATCTCAAACGATTACTAGATTATGAATTGGAGTGTCGAGCTCATAATGGTCGGCAAACGGTCTTGAAAATGGCAGGCTTTCCAACCTTAAAAACCCTAGAGATGTTTGACTTCAAAGAATCCGCTGTAAATAAAGCCCAGATTACAGAGTTAGCAACATTACGCTTTATTGCAAATGCAGAGAATGTTATTCTGCTCGGTTCTAGTGGAACAGGTAAAACCCATTTAGCAATTAGCCTTGGATACTTGGCAACACAACAACGCTATCGAGTAAGGTTCTTTACTGCTGCTCATTTATTGTTACAACTGGAAGTAGCTAGTAGCCAAAATCGGCTGGAACAATATTTAAGTAAAGTTATCGCTGGGTCTCGGTTATTAATTATTGATGAATTTGGTTATGTAAAACTCAATGAAGCTCAAGCAAACTTATTCTTCCAATTAGTTAACAAGCGTTATGAAACTGGTGCAATAATTATAACATCCAACTTAATCTTTACCAAATGGCAGGAGGTATTAAATAATGATGAGGCTTTAACTGCAGCAATACTCGATAGGCTTATTCAGCATAGTCATATCATTAATGTTCAAGGTGATAGTTATAGGTTAAAACAAAAAAGAAAGGCTGGAATTATTCCAGTTTAGTTAACAATAGTGGTGGAGTTTTAGACTGCGCAGATGGTCCCTTTTTAACTTGCACTTGACATTAATGCATTAATCACGCAAAATAATAATCTTTATGCTGCTTCTATTGATAAGAATCTGTACTCTTATAGTTTGGTTGAAAGTAGTCCGAGCTGGCATAAACAAGGAAGTTTGACACTTGATGGTAGTAGTGTTCTGGCGCAAACCAAGCTTGGTTCAAAAATATATGCAGCTACTGCCAATGGTAATGTCTTTAGCTTTGATCTGAGTAATCCGCTTTCAGTTTGGCAGCAACTTGGAACAACCGTTGATGCTAACGGGATTTATTCATTGGCCATATTCGGTAGCAAAATTATTGCTGGTAGCGGTAATAGTACTGTATATAGTTATGATACTAGCGTAAATGGTGCTAGTTGGACTGTGCTTGGCAGCGCCAGTTTTAATTCTGGGCATATTGTTTATGCTTTGAATGTAAGTGGTAGCAAAATCTATGCAGCACTGGGACAAGGAACATTTGCTTATGTTTATCAATATGATACTAGTAGTGCTACTCCTACTTGGCAGGCTGTGAGCGGTGGCTCAGTTGCCAGCATCTCTGTTTATAATTTGGTTGTTATTGGTAATCAACTCTATGCTGGATCTTATGCGGGAGATATCCGTACGTATAATACAGTTGCTGGTGGATCTTCCTGGAATAATTTGAGCAGTCAGCCAGATGGAAGCTCAGTCTATGCCTTAATTAGAGAAAGTAGTGTGCTTTATTCAGGTACTTTGAATGGAGGAGCGTTTAAATATGATACTAGTTTGGGGTCACCTAGTTGGGTACGCTTGTGTCAAGCTAATGTTCCAAATGGTAGTTCAATCTGGGCTTTGACTTATTATGCCAATAAGCTTTATGCAGGAACCATTGGTGGAATGGTTTATGTGTGTAATCTTAGCCAAGCAACTCCATCTTGGCAAATTAGCACTGGGCTGAGTAATTATGCACTGCCTGCTGATAGTACTACACAGGTTAGTTCTTTGCTTGGGTAATCCTCCCATTTTTTATTGGAAGGGAATTTAAGAATTTATTATGTCTTATGTAACCAAATGTAACCTTATATCTACTAATGTAATTGTTATAATTGCCCCCGCTCTTCAATAACTATCTACGACTATGTACTAAACCGTATTACAAATGACATTATAAATTATCATTGATTATTAGCATAATTAAGTTTAGTTCTCGTAATTGCATATTATTTTGAATGTGGCGATTAATCTTGATTAATTTTATATCTAAAAGTTTCACAGAAGGAAACATTATGAAAAAACAACATACAGTGAAAGCATTACTTGCTTCATTAGCAGCAGGAAGTGGAATACTTCTGTCAGGCTGTAATAGTGGTAACGCTGCAGCAAGTGGTGGTCAAGGTCAAACTGCAACCGCAGCACCAATAGTAGCATCTCAAGCTGCAAAAAGCTTGTTTAGTACCAATAGCTGTTTAACTGCAACAGCAGCATTTCCAGCTAGTACTGCCGCTTGGTGGTATCCAAGTACTGGCAGTTACATTAGTGTCACAAATTCTTGCAACACGAGTCAGGATCTATCTAATGTAGCATTCAGCTTTACATCACAAGATAGTAATGGTGCGGCTGTTCCTGTGCAAGCACCTACTGCAAGTGCTGCATTCAATAACTGGTGGTACAACGGTGATAGTTATGCTATTAACTTTACAGCAAATGGAGCTTTGCAAACTGGAACTATTGCCACGGGTAGTAAAGCCACTCCAAATATTCTTCCAAACTCATCAATTACATTTAGTAATGGTGGTGGTTGGGCTTTAGTTGGTGCAGCCTACAACTCTACATTAGCAGCAAGTAGCTTTGCAATGAATGGTGGTGGTGTTACTCCTCCGGTTAATCAATATGGAACACTTAATGTTGCGATAGATACAGTCAATACTGACTGTAAAGGTACGACTACATGTTCAGGTAAAGTAATTGCTACTGTAACTAATTCATCAAATGTACAAGTTGGTAATCCAATTGTAGTTCCAGATGCAAACTTGGGCGGTACACTTATTCAACCAATTACTAACTTAGCTCCAGGAACATACACTGTATCTGGTTCAGGTATTGCGAATACAACAATAACTTATAATCCAACTAATGCTAAAGGCGTAGTTACAGCTAATCAAACAACAACGGTAACAGTTAAGTATGATAAAACAGCTCCAGTTGCAACTTATGGTACAGCAACAATTAGCTTAGCTAATGTAGTACCTAACTACAAAGGTAACGTACAAGTTAAAGTTTTAGATGTTAAAAACAGTAATAATGTAGTTGGTTCATTCTCATTAGCACAAGGTAGCTCGGTAACAACTGACAACCTTCCTGTTAGCGATAGCACTCATGCTTATTCAGTACAACTAGTAACTGGTATCGCTGATCCTGTATCTGGTACTTACTATGTTGAAAGTAGCAACACTACATTAACTATTGTTAAAGGTAGCAATACATTTGCAATCCCCATGGTTAAATCAGCTATTGCAAATAACAATGTAACAGTTGCTATTAGTGGTTTAGAAAGTGGTGATACTGCTGCTACATCATTCAGTGATTCTAATGGTAAATATGTATATGCTAATCCAGCTAGCAAAGCCAATGGTTCAACTACTTACAAAATCGAAAGTGGTTTGAATCTAGGCACTAGTGTTCTAGCTTCTGGTTCTAACATATACACAGTTAATCCTATCACTAATACTGGTGTGGTTAATGCTGCTAAAACAATTAATGCAACTTTTAAAAAAGCGGTTACTCCGGTTGTTGATGCGAATAAACTTGTAACGGTATATTTGTTAATTGACACACCTGCACAATTGAAGCAATATATAGATGATTTGAGTAAAGTAAGTAAAGTAAACTTTAACCGTGTGATTTTCTTATTTATTAAGCCAACTATGACAAATTACGTTTCAGGTAGTTTGGCAAATACTGGTATCATGGGATATTTCAATGATGGTGATGGTCAAGGTGTTGCTGCGTTCAAACAATTACAACAAGCCGTTGCTCTATCTAAAGCTAAAAACATTCAAACGTTTATTTCTGTGGGTGGTTGGAATTATAGCTGTAATTACGATGTATATGGTTCTAATTGTGGTGATGCAGCTACCGTAGCTAATGGCATCCATTATGATTGGTTTCCTGATCCAGCTGACGCATCTCAAGCCGCAACGGCAAAAATTTCTTATGATAACGTAATCAAGCTTACCAATGATTTAGGTATGCAAGGTATTGATTTGGATTATGAAGAATTTTGGCATGCTGATCAATACGCAGTAACATGGCAGCCTGGTCTTACCGCGGATTGGTCAACGGCGATTGCTCAATCTATTTTGTCAGCAGGTGGTCCAACATATGCTAATCTAATGAAATATGGTACAGGTGCTGCTGTTCCAGCAAACTCAACTTCAATTCCAGCTGAAATGCCGAAAACTGTAGATAAGGTTGCTGCTATTATGCATGCTCTAGAAGATAATGCCAATTCAAGTAGCTTATTGTTTGCTACTGCTGCACCTCCAGTTGGTGGTACTCCTATTACTGGGTTTGTGTATGGAGACCCTAGTTTAGAAGCTGTAAACACTTACGGTGGTTTATGGTGGCTAGGTAACTTAAAAGGTCTGTGGTATAATTTAACAGATAAAGATCAAGCAGCGGTAAATCGCTTTGATAGCTTAGGATTGATGACTTATGATCTGTGTAGTGATAATCCAGGTAAATGCGCCCCCTACCTCAATGCTCCACTGGATTTAGCTTCACAAGTTAGAATTTACATGAGCAACTATACAAATTGGTTAAAAAATGCTTCTCCTTCTGCTGCATCATTGACTGTTTCACAAAATGGACAGGTTCTGTTTTTACCAGCTAAACTAAATGTAAAACCAAAAATTCAATTTGGATTTGAGGTTAATCAACCAGCATATCCACAAAATGTAAATGGTCAATTACAGTTGACAAATGCATTAGTTGACACGATCACTACTCAACAAAAAAATAGTGATGGTGTGATTATTTGGCAAATGTATTCTAAACAAAATACAGCAGGAAATGGGACTACAGTTAAATATACTGTAAGTAAAAGTTGTCAGACATTCCTAGCGAATGATAGTCGCTATGATTGTGGTGCAAACTTCCCGGCATCTGCTAATTAATTGAAAGATTCCCCTGGGATTACTCAGGGGGTTTTCTTGTATCTCGAGCATGATTTTAACAAAAGGAAAATTCATGAAAATAAATAATAAACATAAATTATTAACCAGCATATTAGCAGCAAGCGCATTGAGCGCTTGTAATGGCGGTAGCAGCAGCGCTACTGGTGGTGGACAAATGGGTGGACAGTCGACACCAATAAGTGCTCAAGCTTCACAAAGTTTATTCAGCGCAAGTAGCTGTTTAACTGGATCGTTTGCTACTTCTGGTAATAGCATTTGGTATATCAGCGATACATTGACGCTTACGAATACCTGCTCAACAGCTCAGGATTTGTCAAAGCAGTCGGTTAGCTTTAATTCACAAGATAATAATGGTGCTGGAATTGCGATTGGTTCATTAGAAAATGGTTGGTATCCTTTAACGCAAGCTTCATATAAAATTACTTTCAATGCTGGTAGCGGTAATCAACAAGTTGGAACAATCACGGCATCTAATAATAGCCCAATCTTGCCAGCTAATTCAGCAATTACGTTTACTGGTGGATTTAATATTAACGGAGTTGCCTATAATTCAGCATTGGCAAGTAGTAGCTTTGCAATTAATGGAAGCTCAACGCCAACTGCGACAGGTACGTTAAATGTTGTGGTTGATACTACAACAGCGGGTTGTACTGGAACAACTATTTGTAATGGATTGACAGTAAATGTGAATGATACAAGTGGAAAATCAGTAGCAAGCTTCACCGTGCCTGCGGCTAATCTTGGCGGAACATATCAAGCTCCAGTTAAAAATTTAACTGCTGGTTCAACTTACAGTGTATCTGCTACACCAGTTACAAGTACAACTATTTCTTATACTCCTACTACAGCAACTATTTCAGCTACTGAATCAAAAACCATAACTGTCAAATATACTCCTTCTGCAGCTGTAGGTAGTGCAACTGTAAGTTTACCAAGCTACTTGGCTGGATATACAAATCCATTACAAGTTAAGATTATCAACACAGCTTTAGAAAGTAGCCCTGTAGTTAATGCGTATAGCGTTATTCAAGGTAGTTCTTTTGTAACAGGAGATCTTCCAGTTTCAGATAGTAAACATATATATAAAGTTGTAATGACAACAGGTATTGCTAATCCAGCAACTGGTGAATACTATTACGAAAGCGCTATTCCAACACTAACTATTACAAAAGGAAGCCCTGCGACATTAAGTATTCCTATGGTAAAAGTAGCAACTAATAAGCTTCAAAATGTTACTTTAGTAGAAAGCGGTTTAGTGGGTAGTGATACTGCAGTTACCACATTTAGTGATTCTACCAGTAAATACAGTTATGTAAATACGGCTGGCGTTGCTAATGGTAGCGTTGTTTACAAAGTAGAAAGTGGTTTACTATTTGGAGCTTCTACTCAAGCTAGTGGTTCTAATACTTACACGACTAATCCAATCGTAAATACAGCAACAATTAATGCAGCTAAAACATTTACAGCCGCGTTTGTTAAGGTGGTTACACCTCCTAGCGGTGCAACTGTTGCTGGCTGGCCAAATTATTTGGCGATGGGGGCAGTAACAGATGCGGATACCACAAAAGATGGTGGTTTAACAGGTCGTCCGGTAGACGCAATATTTAAATATGGTGGTGATGGTGGTAATGGAGATCCTGGCAGAATTGTGTTCCCGATTTACACTTTGAATACTATTACCGTTGCAAATAGTCTAACTAAAGCAAATGGTAAGCATGTTATACCAACTATGGTTGATTATACTGCTGAGATGAGTGGTGGAACTGCATATAAAGATTTTGGTTATGACCAGCCATCAGCAGGAGCAGCATTGGTTTATCAAGGAGAGTCTATTCCAGCTATGCATTTTGTAAATCTGATGTTGGATGCACAGACTTTACAACAATCAAAATCAGCTGACAATCCTTATCCTGGATCAATTATTATTAATCCTGATTTATTAGGAATGATTCAACAGCAAAATCTTTTTGCAAATGGTGGACCTCTATCAACGTTAAATATTCCAGTAAATAAATCATTACAGCAAGCTACATGTTTCATGATGCGTAAGTTTGGTCCAACAGATTTTGCACTTCCTAGTGGTGATATAGTGACCGTTTCGGGAACACCTATGGAAATGGCTGCTGCATTACGTAGTTCAGGTAAAGTCTGGTCGTATTGGGACATTAAATCAGTATGGGAAGACAAAGCAGTAAATATTTGGTATCCTAGCTGTGTTACCAATTCGGATGTCGGTGTAACTATCCCTACTTTTGCAGATAGCTTTAAGGGTTGGATACAAGCAACCAACTGGGCAATCAAATACTTTGGATCAGATGTGACTTTTGGTTGGCAGGAAAATGTTTGGGCAGTTAACTCCGCAAATTGGATACACCAGCTTAACTCAAGCCAAAGTATTCAATCTAGCATCTCTGATCCAATAGTATCTCTATGGAAAGCGTTGGAAGTATATAATGGTAAATACAAACCTGATTTCTTGGTCTTTGATCGCTATGAAATGGATGATACTGCCGCATATGGTTCTGGATACTGGTACAACGCGCGGGATTGGAATAATTATCTTACTTTTGTTCAACAAATTAGTACTGGTTTAGGTAATCAACCTGTAATGTTGTGGCAGATCCCTGGTGGGCATATTCAAACACAAGCAGAAGTAGTTGCAACCCCAAGTTATCTGCGTGCTTCTACCGCCCCAGGATATTTCTTTGGACAACCAGAGCTTAGCGCAGACTTGAGCAATATGGCTGATTATTTAAAGCAAATAACACTAAATAGTTCTTATTATAATTGTAGTGGCACAGGATGTCAAATGATTAATTATATGACAATGAATGGTTATAATTGGTCAAAAGATAATGGGAACTTAAAAGTAGCTGCGACTGCAAATGTTTTTGCAATATTATGGGGTGGCGGATCAACACAAAGTGTTGGTACATTCCCTATAAATGATAATGGTTGGTTAGCGAATAAACTAATTAATTATTATAAATCTCCACAGTTGTTGAAATAAAAATTGGCTACCCTTAATTGGATAGGATAACTATACAAAGTATGAGAAATCTACGAAGCTATATAGAAGTAGCTTCGTACCGTACACATGCTTAAACGATCTGAATTAGCTTAAATACTTTAGATCGTTTATTAGTTGACGATAGGTTATTGGGATTATAGTCAAGCATTTTGTGAAGCAACTTATAAATGGTTGCTTCAGCGAATGACTGATTATTAATTGAAAAATTATTTATAGGGTAAATGTAGGAAATGAGTGGTAATAAAAATATTATAGTTATATCATACCTGTTGGTTACATCCGTTATTTTGTGTGGTTGTGGTGGATCATCTAGTGGTGGTGGAAGTTCTTCAGGTGGTGGAGTAACACCACCGAGTGGAGTATCGTCGCCTTTGACAATTGATAGTGCAGGAGTAGTACCTGTTTTATCAAGTGGTCAAACAAGCAGTGTAATCTATGTTCACAATAATAGTGCTTCAACAATTAGTGGAATTAGATATACCTCAGAAGTTAATATAAAAAACAACACCAGTGCTTTTTTAGATTCAAGAAGTATTGCAGCGTGTAGCACCATTGGAGCAGGGCAATCATGTGCGTTATCCTTTACAACGCCAGAAATTAGTGATCGTGCAGCACAAGGCTCTGCGTTAATTACTGCAACTTATGATTACAATAGTGCTTCACACCAATTTAGCCAAGTTTTGAATTTTGCTAAGGTTGATGCAGATAATTCTGCAGGAGCTAAATTTAATTCAGGAGTCACACTAAATAGCTCAGGAAACGCTTCTGCTTATGGTGTAGTTTATTTATATGGAACAGGTCAAGGTAAAATTTTTAATGTTAATAGCATTCGGTCTAATAAAAACTCAGTAAAGTTAATTCAAGGCAATATCTCAGGTCGTGAATTACAATCAGGTTATGTTCAAGCAGTCGAAGTTGGAATGACTAATGATACAACTCAAGCAATAAGCAATATGGTATCTAAGTCATTAACCGCAGACAACAAATCATTGCAATCAGATAGCATAACTGCAACATTAACTGCAGACTCGTCTCTGGGATCGAGTAACTTCACTTCAGATGCTTTGATTGGTGTAGCACCATCAAACACAGGCGCTTTATTAGTAACAGGAAATATCCCACTTATCAATTCAGCAGTGAATAGTCCAATGGGACAGATGTTCATTAGTAATGTGGGTAATGCGACAGCTACAATTAGTTCGACAACCTACCCATCGGGCGTTACCTCCATCGGTGGTAGCAATCAGTGTGGAGCAACTTTAGCCGTAGGCAGCTCTTGTATTTTAAATTTCTCAGTACCGCAAGCGCCGGGTAGTGGGTCAATTACGGTAGCTTATAATGGAACTTTATATACCTCATTAGTTAATAATTTGACATGGTATAACCCTGGTGGAGCATTAGTTAGTGTTTTAGTTGCCAATAATCCAATGTCATTAGTTAGTGGTGCTGCCCCAGCAGATAATACAGTTACAATAGCCAATGCAGGTAATTATGATATTTCTGGTATGGCCTTGGCTGTTACAGGGAATACAGGAGCTGCAACAGCAAACCCAGGAATTGTTTCATGCTTAGATGGTAATTCTCAAAGCACTAATACGACTTTAAAAGTTGGTGGTACATGTACAGTAAGCATTGCAATGAGTTCAGCTATAGCTACAACAGGTCAATTAACCTTTAGTGTTGTTGGTAGCTATAATGATGGCACTGCTAAAACCTATAGCCGCTCTGGAACATTTGCTTACAGTGCGATCTTAGATCAAGCTGTATTAAATATTTCAGCAGCAGTACCAATGGTGATTACAGCAGATAATATCAATTATGCAACGCAAACTTTAACAATTTCTAACGTTGGAACAAAAATTGCAACACTTAATAGTTTTGAATCGACAGCCTTCCCTAGTGCGCTAGCTGTAACGTCGAGTGATTGCGGAGCAACACTTGCCAATGGGTCAAATTGCCAAGTCGTGTTGAAACTTGGACCAACTAGCACTCCCCCAACACCAAATAGTGGCAAAGCATATTACATTGTTCATTATGATACAACTGGTTCAGCTTCAACAAGTATTGCTTATACAATCAATACAGAAAGTCAAAGTGTGGCATTAACTACTGTTACACCAGCTGCAGGGATTACTGGTACGGGCGACTCAGGCACACCAATGATTATTCAAGGAAGTAACACAAGTCCATATATTGATTTCGCTTATACAAATACAGGTACATCAACAGTGCAAATTACTGGTGTTTCTAATCCTAATTCAAGTGTGGTTTGGAATATCGATGCTGCAAACTCAACTTGTTATAATGGTGGATCATTGCCATCAGGTAACTTAGCGGTAAATGCTACGTGTACAATTCGCTTCAAAAACGTATTGAGTACAGGTGCTGATACATTAAATATTGGAGCTAGTTATAATTCGAGTATTACAATGTCAACATTGGTGTTTCAATCCGTAAGTAGCGGTAATATTTTTACATTCCAACCAACGCTACCAAGTCCGTTAACAGGTGGCAACCTGCTCTCGGTAACTAATCAACAGCCAACGATTGTTAATACTGTCAATGCAACAGGTGGTAATGTTGAAGTAGGTAGTTCAATTGCTAATATGGATGTAAGCTATGGCACAATTAATATTATTAGTAAATTTGAAAGCTATTTTGATTTAGGTAATGGCTCAGGCTACTTATCAGAAAGTACAGGCTGTTCAAATAACCAAGCTAATGGTATTAACACTCAAACTTGTGGCTTTACTGCTAACGGCTATAAATCAATGGTCTATCGTGTGAACTTAGATACATCAAGCGGAACATCATTAAATACTTTATTCAGCAAATCAATGACCGCTAATATGACGGCTAGTATGTCACCAACTAATTTGACATCAACGATTACTATTGCTAATCTTAGATTTAGACAGATTACTGCTGGTGGATCTACTTGCGGAATAACTGATACTTATGCAACATATTGCTGGGGTGCAAACTCCAATGGTCAGGTTGGTAATAATTCGACTACTAACGTGCTACTTCCTGTGCAAATTTCGCAAGGAGCAATTCCAACAGGAGTAGTGCTCAAATCTATTGATGCTGATCAATATACTGTCTGTGCAATTGGTAGTAATGAGAGCAGCTATTGTTGGGGCTCTGACGTTGATGGTGTACTTGGAAATGGAGATGTTTCTTACCAAAACTCTTTGGTTCCATCGTTGGTATTAAAAGGAGCTATTCCTGCTAATGTAACACTAAAATCAATATCAGTTGGCTCTAATTATGCTTGTGGCGTTGGAACTAATAACAAAGTATATTGTTGGGGGTCTAATGTTTATGGTCAGTTAGGGAATGGTGAAAGCAGCAACAACTACTACAATACGCCAGTTGCTGTGTCTGATGGAGAAATCCCACCAACCACTAAATTATTATCTGTTTCAGCTGGAGCTGTAACTACTTGTGCTACAGGTAGTGATGGAGAGGTTTATTGTTGGGGGAGTAATAGTGGCGGTATGTTAGGCAATGGTACTTCAGGAGGTGTTAGCGTAACTCCTGTATTGGTTTCACAAGGTAGTGTTCCTGCTCCTGTAAGCTTAGTTTCTGTGGTAAATGGAACTACTGCAAGTTGCGCACTTGGTAATGATGGAAATAGTTATTGCTGGGGTCAGGGATACTTGCTAGGTAATAATAATAATTTTACAATTCAATCGTCTCCTGCTCCAGTTACTCAAACCTCATCGGGAGTGTTTAATTCTATTGTAACAACATCTTTAGGCGTTATTTGTGGAATCAATAATTCGGGTGCAGCATATTGTTGGGGATCAGCCAGCGCTCAAGGTCAGCTGGGTAATGGTACAACTAACACAAGCGGAATTCCGGTGGCTGTATTACCAGGACAAGTTCCAATTGGTACTACTTTTACTTCAATTGCAGCCGGGTATGCTACTTGTGGAATTGGAACAAATTATTTTGCGTATTGCTGGGGAGACAACCTCTCTGGATCAATTGGTAATAATACAACAACCAATAGCTCAACAGCTGTTGCGGTATGTTCGCCTACAGGGTGTTAATTAATTGAGTTTTATGTATAAAGTCGGGATAATCTCCCGACTTTTTTCAATTTAGATGAAAGTTTTTATTCAAATGAGATAAGCTTCCTGCTACATTTCTATACCATAGTTGGCATAGAAGCTAGCAACGTTAAAAACACTTATAATTTTTGGTACTTTAGCTACTAATTTAGCTGGAATATTATATAGAAATCCATTTGATACTGCGATAATTATTAACTCTGTAACAATATTGGTGTTAAATTTGGGATAAATTTGCCGATTGATCATTACTTTTACTGAACTTTCAGAGATAACTTGATTATAAATATTAGACAAAATTTCAGCAATAGTTTTATATTTAGTGCCAATTATCAATAGGAAAATTATCATTATCTCACGTTCTCCAAAAGATTCTTGTGAAACCTTGGGAATGTTTGTAAAACCGTATCCGTTATAATGCTTAATTCGACGAATTAGTTCTCCTATAAGTAAATCGTTTCTTAGTTGGTGAATTTTAGAGCAGAATGCGATTATCTCATTTTTGTCGTTCAAAATTGGGAAAATCATAGCTTGGTGAATCCCGTATGAATCCGTATTAGGCGTTTTCACCAGATAGTTGTGATAGCATGGCTTACCGTTACTTACTCTCCTTATTTTTTTTCTTATTTGTGCGGCTTCTTCACGTCCAAGTCCTTTTAATGGCTCAAAATCATAGGTGTCCATCCCTATGAGACTGGTCACTTGCAAATACTTGTTAACTATTTCCGAAGAGTAAATACATTTATAATCTTTATCCCAAACAATCAAAGCTTCCAATGGAAAATGCTGCTGGTGGAATTTTATAAAGTTATTTAGGTCATGTTCTATATCCGACATATTTCACCTGTTGTCCTGATTTTTCGGTCGATTTTACATTTTGTAACGTATTTAATCATAAAATATGAGCTTATGTGACTAAATGTAACCTATTCTGCTCAAATATACTTGTTACAATGCTGTGTTGTTATTTAGCAACCTAGCATAAAAACCATTTAGTTTAATTGATTGTGATGAATCTCTCTAAATTTTTAAAAGGAAATTAGGCTAAATACTTTTATGGTACTTCTCATAGTTGAACTCAACTGCATTATTTTAACAAAAATAATAATATTTGATATTATTTTATATGTATAAACAAGGTAAACTAAATGAAAAAAAACGGAATCAAGAACATAACGCTAGTAGTTATGGCGGCTAGTGCGGCCATGGTTACTGCTTGTAGTAGTGGCAATAGCAGCAGCAATAACGGTAGCACTGCACCATTATCAACAAATTTTTCAAATGTAAAACAATATGCAACGCCAAGTTTGCAAGCTGTTGCAGCTCAAGCACACTCATTGCAAGCTGTAAATAATTCTTGTTTTTCAGTTGTAAATACAACTAACTCGCTTGGAGCATGGTATTCGTCATCTTCATTCAATATTAAAAATACTTGTAACTCAAATCAAGCAATTAATGGTCTTCAATTACGTATAAGTAGCGCCGATACTGTTTTATCTGCAAGTAACATGGCTGTTAATTCTATTAGTGGTGCAACTTTCCCTGCTCCAGTATATTGGGCAGCGATCAACAATACCGCAACTACAGGTACTAGCCCAGATGGTAAAGCTGACGTGTTAATGACATTGTCAACTGAATCGAGTGGATATTTGCCAGCAGGTGCTTCGCTTTCTGCTTCGTTTGGTTACAATACAAGTAATGTGACTCCCGGAGCATTTACAATTTCAGTTGATGGTCAAACTCAAATACTAAATGGTTCAGATAATATTACTATTGACGCAACAGCATTAAAAACAGTATGTAGTTCAGGATGCAGTATCCCTGTTCGCTTAACCGGTCAAAATGGCTTATTTGATCAAGTTATTGCAACTATTAATAGTAGTAATGCAGGTACTAAATTCACAGTACCAGTTAGTGGGTTAAATCCGGGTAGTTATACATTAGTGATTGACAATAGTGCATTACCTGCAAATGCTACATTTACAGCAACCAACCCAGTTGATGTAGTTGCAAATGCAACAGCAGCAGATACAATTACTTTTAATGTAACTAGCGTTGCTTCAACAACTGGTAATATCAGCTATACAATTACCAAACCAAGTGATATTACTCCCGATAGCAGTACATTTGTTGCAACATTACTAGATAGTAATTCAGCCGTAGTTAGTGGTGGTTCTGCTACAGTATCATATGGGCAAGCGTTCTCATTCAAAAATATTACCGCGGGTAAATATACTTTGAGTTCATATGGTATGGCTGATGCTAAAACTGGAATTTATTATGATCCATTAAGCGTAGCCACAACAGTTGTAGCTGAAAGTACTACCGTTTTAACACCTAGTTTTGCTAAAGCAAGCACCGCTCCGGTGAATGTAACATTAAGTGTTTCTGGACTAGCAACTGGTGAGAGTGCTGTAATTAACTTAACAGATAGTTTTAATGGTAAGAAATATACCTATAATTCATTTAAAGTTTATGGTGGTAGTACTGCATTGAAATTATTACCAGGCGACTTAGTAACAATGAATGTTACTGCAGATAGCAAATATAATGCGATTGCACCAACAACTTATACGGTAGTTGCGGGTAGTACTTTGTCATTAAGCTTTGTTCAGCCAACTCCACCAGTTATTGTTGTTTCAACTACTGCAAGCTATGACTATATTGCACCGTTTAAAGATTATACGGGTCTCGTAAACTTAAGTGTAAATAATATTAGCAGTGCCAAATCATTGCAATTCACTTCGAATTTTCAAGCTAGCGTTGATGCTTGGGGCGAAACTTGTTTTGGTACCAATAGTAATTTGGACGTATCTACCGTTGCGTCAGGCTCAAAATACGTAACGACTATTACGCCTAAAGATACGAGTAAAACTTTGGATTTAACCAAAATTTGTAAAGTGTATGGAACAAATTCAGGTGACGCTGTAGTATTAACAGGTGTGGTAGATCCAATCATATCTGCAGTTAAAGTCACTCAGGCGGACAATACAATAGTAAGCTTACCAATTACACAACCATGCTTTGCCAATGCGTGTAAAGATCCAGGTAATGGCTATGTAAATGCTGGTTATTATGCTGATTGGTCCGTGTGGGGGCGTCAATATAATCCTTATAATATGCCATTTAGCAAAATCAATGACATAATTTATGCATTCATCGGTTTTGATAAAGCAACTGGTAATGTCTTTGCATTAGGTGGTGAAGCTGATAGTTGGGGTCTAAGTGCAGTTTCGCGTGCAGTATTACAATACCCATACATGAAGGCTCATCTATCATTTGGTGGCTGGACTAATAATGGCGTTAATACCGCTCCAATGTGGGATCAATTAGCTTCTTCACAAGCTAGCATGAATAATTTTGCAACTCAATCAATTGCATTGATGCGTAAAACTGGCTTCACTGGTCTTGATATCGATTGGGAATGGTGGTCTGATTATGGTAATAATGTTGCACCAGCTCAAAAAATGTTAACCTTCTACAAAACTTTGAGAACTGCATTAGACGCAGCAGGTAAAGCAGATGGTAAAACTTACACTTTAACTATCGCAGTTAATGGTGGTGTTGACCGTATCGTTGCTCTTCAAGGTCAAAATGTTGATGGAACCAGCAATGGTAATCCAAATGCAGTTGCTAATTTCTGGTCACAAGTTGGTAGTATTGTTGATCACGTAAATGTGATGAATTATGATTATCATGGTGGTTGGGATGCTGGTGCACCGGCTTATTTCCAAGCAGCTTATGCTTTTTCCAATGTTGGTAGTAATAAAGTTGGCGTGACAGAAGGTTGGTCAATTCAGGATTCAATGACTTCATACACAAGCAATGGTGTTCCTGCTAAAAAACTTGTTGCTGGTATTCCGTTGTACGTTCGTACAATGAATGCTGCTGCTGGTAGTAATGGTGGTTTATTCCAAACTGTTACAGGCGCTGGCTTTGGTGATTATGAGACTGGGGTTTTAGATTATAAATGTCTAATTAATCCAGTTGCAGATCCTATAAATGGCTGTGGCTCACAAGTTCCAGCGACTACTCTCTCTGCGTTAACTAGCTTGATAAAATATTCAGCAACGAGTAATCCAACAATCTTCAACCAATATGGCTTAGGTGCTTTACAACCTTGGGCATATGGTGGTGGTTCATTTGTTACTTACGATGATGTTTGGTCTGCTACGCAAAAAACTCAAAAAGTTAAAGCAACTGGTTTGGGTGGTACAATGTTCTGGGAGTTAGATGGTGACTCAACATCCCCAGCTACTTCAATAGTAAATGCGGTACAAGCCGAACTTAGCAAGTAGATATTTTAGATTTTTTAAAACGAGTGAATAATAAAATATTCACTCGTTTTAAATATAATATCTTTAAATTAAAATTGCAGTTGAGTTCATATTTAAAAGGATTGGGTTACATTATTTTGATTTGTCTGATTTTGTAATAGTTAGACGAATGAACACATAAATTAAAGTGAAAATATATTTAACTTAGGATGAAAGACATGACGAAATTATTATTATCCTTGTTTTTAAGTAGTGCTACGACTGCATTTGCAACGATTACATGGAGCTGTACTTCTAATCTGCCAGCCTCGTATTTACCGAGTGGTTGTATCTCAAGCTCTGGTGGAGGTTCTGCACCTAGTTCTAACGGTGATAATACACTGCCGCCGTCTACGACAACATCTGGAGTTATTAGTAAGGTGGTCAATTATCATGCTATGTTTAACGGGGTTGATTTAGCTACGTGTATCAAATCAGGTAATATGGGTACACCATCTGGGCTTATGGCAATGAATGATTCAGTTAATTCATGTTTGACTGGTGCATTAACTGGGATGGGGTCTCAGTGGGTTTCTCAAGCTCATTGTGATATACCAACAGATATGAGAAGTACTACTGAGATTATTGATTGCTATCCCGCTATTGTAAATAGTAATAATGGAGCTTCTTCTGGTAGTGTGTCAATACAATTAGTTAGCCCTCAGACGGCGGCAAGGTATAATGGTTATTATCCCAATAGTAGTGTTCAGTTACCAACGTCAGGAGCCATTTTATGCAATAGGACTGGTATTCAATATAATGGAGGCGACGTAAATGATTTTTCTGGTTGCCCATCAGGGAGCTATGCTATAACTTATACTCCGTCTACAGCTGGTGGTTTGTTTGCAAATAACCCTGAAAGTATAGTTTTTGTTCCATAAGAGGTATTTCTATGTCACGTTATGTTTATTATTTTTTAATGGTACTGATGACTGTAGGTTGTTCACACAAAGATATTGACTCTCCGACTCGAGATGTAACCTATTATCGCCAACATTTTGATGATGCTAGGCAGACAGTAAATGAATGTCAAAAAAAGCTTAAATATGATAAAAGCTACACGGAGAATCATCAAAATTGTAAAAATGCTTTTTATGTTGTAGTATTTGATCCTTCAATGGAATCAGCCCGACATTCACATTGATTTAGAACTTTTTTTAATTTATGACATCTAAAAGAGGGATATTATGTCAAAGATCGTCAAATTTTTGTGCTTTCCTATAGTTTTCTGTAATAAAAATCTAAAAAAATTTGTAGGCTTATTTACACGCTCTAAAAAAATAGAAAATAAGGCTGTTTATACAAATAAAGCAAAAAAGGTAAAACCGCCAATTAGCAGAACAGAAAAACAAGTTTATACTGATTTGTCAAATTCTAATTTGTCTGGAGCCAACTTATCTGGTTCAGATTTAAAAGCTGTTAGTTTGGTTGCTTCTAATCTCTCTTTATGCAATCTTGAACTTACCAATTTAACAGACTCAGATTTATCAAATGCAAATATTAAGTCCTCAAAATTAAAAAATGCAATTTTGGCAAATACAAAGCTCATCAATGCAGATTTAAGTGATTCCGATCTTAGCGGTACAAATCTTGAATTTGCTGATTTGTCATATGCAAATTTGACTAACACTATTTTGGATAATGCAAATCTGACTGGGGCAAATCTGACTGGCGCAATAATGGTTAATTGCAGCCTAGTCAAAGGTAATCTGACACGGGCAAATCTAGCCAGTGCAGACTTGAGTGAATCAAATTTGTCAAGCTCAATACTTTCCTATGCCATTTTGGAGAAAACAAACCTTA
Source organism: Neisseriales bacterium (assembly GCA_008017145.1). The sequence continues at coordinate 1,851 of SSGY01000152.1, read as the reverse complement.
ATACATCAAATCTCGAAAATGCAAACTTAGAGTATTCATCACTACTGGAAGCGACACTACTAAATGCAAATTTAAAAGGAGTAAATTTATCAAATGTAAATCTCATGCAAGCAAATTTATCAGGTGCTTGTATAGAAGGAGCGAATCTATCTTCAATACTAACAAAAAATTTAGTAAATCAATTTGAAAAAGTACCTTCATTAACATAATTTAAATAATACAATTTTTATTAATTAGAGTGATAAATGTTAATTCGGCTAAAGCTTATCTTACTAAGTATCTTGTGTATCTGTGTAAATAAATATACGGTTGTTGATGATGTTCGATGTGGTATCTCGGCTTTTATAAATAATATATCTTCAAATGTAACGTATAAAATAAGTCTTTACCTGAATCAGGTTTTGGATATTAACAAAGGTTCAAGTAGTTTATTGCATGAAAATAGTATACTAAAACATCAACTCGATTACTACAAGAAAGAACTTAAACAAACTGGCATCAATGGTACCACTATTGCCAATAGTGATAAGTACACTCTGGTAGAAGTCAATAAAAATAGTGCACTAGCATACAATAATAGGTTTGAAGTTAATTACATCTCTTCAAGCAACCCTACAAAAATAAAAACAGGACAGGGTGTTATTAATAAAGAATCGGCAATAGGGAAAACAAAATTAGTCAGCAACTCTTTTGCTGTGGTTGAACTTTTGTCATCTCCAGATATAAAAACATATGGGCAACTGGTAAAATCAAATGATAAGCTACTTCTCAATGGTCTTGGCAATGGTCTTTTCGAAGTTGTGAATTTTAATATGGCTACAAAAATACAAATTGGCGATATAATCGAAACAACGGGTTTAGATGAGATATTTCCCGCGCATTATGCAATAGCCAAAGTACATGAAATCCGTAGTGAGAATGGAGTAAGCAACCATATCATATGCAAATCAACAATAAATTTTTCTGATATTGATTATCTAGTGGTTTTACAAAATGCACAATTATAAACGCAGGCTAAACTGCTTTATTGTGATTGCGGTAATTGTAAACTTTATTGTTAATTCTCTTGCAAATACGCCGATTGACGTCATCTCTTTGGTGATTATCGGACTTATGCTAGTTCGAATGATATCATGGTCACACTTATTGGCTCTGAGCTGCATTAGTGATTGTATAAATTTCTCGTCATTAGGAAGTCATCTGCTGGCAATAGTTATAATTTCATACTCAATAGATCCGTTATATAATTATTTTTGGGTTGGGAGCAGTTTGCAAAAATTTATATGCATTTTAATCCACTTTATATTTTTAGTCTTGATTATTTGCGGAGTTGAAGTTATTGTTAGCAACGTTAACTATACATTACTTGGAGTATTTAAGACCTTCCTTTTTCTGCCAATCTGGCTGTATATGCTCAATAATGTCATGAATGTAAGATCAAATTCTGTGTATTAATAATCACCAAGCCTCTTATTTCAATCTAATTAATGCAAGATAAAATCGACAGGGCAATAAAGAAAGTCCAATTTACCTTAAAAGCCAAGGGTAATACCCCCTAAAAAAAGTGCTATTGATAAGTAGAGAGATTTACAATATCGACTAACACCAAGATGGGTATTAAAAATGAAGAACTCAAAGTTTACTGAATCACAAATAATCAATATTCTAAAATTGGCAGAAAGTGGTATGCCAGTCACAGAAGTATGTCGTAGCAATGGCATAAGTAGTGCAACATTTTATAAATGGCGCTCTAAATATGGCGGCATGGATGCCTCAATGCTATCCAAAGTAAAACAGCTTGAAGCAGAGAACAATAGATTAAAGCGGATGTATGCTGAATTACAGATGGAT
>SSGY01000008.1 GCA_008017145.1 Neisseriales bacterium | reverse complement strand
CGTAACACCTATCAATGGAGCAGTTTTACGCAACGAATAATTCATATTGATGATGAAATAAATCATAATAGCCGCGATCATTATCTAATGAGTGATGGCTATATCAGCAATATCAACATTTTATTTAATGAGCTATTAAGCACTTGTGAATTGGAGCAAGATTTATTAGCTTCGCTAAATACCCGTAAGAAATATATTGATAAATTACAAACACCTGCCATTATTGCAACACCTCATGAAGACAATAGATTATACGTTGATGATGTGTTACATACTGTAAATGGTTTCTGTAGTAAAAATACTAGCTTTGTCACCGACTCTGGCTTACATCGCCTATACTGTGCACAAATACTTCGCCTTGCTCACAGCTCAAAATATTATAGCTCAGTAAACAATGGTCATATGGGATGGGCCATTGCAGCGAGTATGGGTATAAAACTCGCAGACCACGAACGTGACTGCATTTGTATAACTGGCGACGGTTGTATGTTAATGACAGGTACCGAGATACAAACAGCTGCAAAATACAAAATAAAAGTATTATTTATCGTGCTCAATAATGGTGCTCATGGGGCAATTAAGAATGCCAATATACAGTACCCACAAATCGGTCTTGTTGATCATCAATATGATATACCTCATTATGATTGGAGTTTATTTGCCAAGTCATTTGGTGTATCATCTCTTAGTATAAAAACTAATCAACAACTCTACGCAGCACTGGAAATGTTTCGCCATATTAGTGAGCCATTATTACTTGATATTTATTGTAATTATGATAGCAGCGTAAATATAAATTGGTATTATGAAGAATTTATTCGTATAAATAAAAATAAAACTGAGTAAGGTTTTATTCAGAAATCCTTACTACATGATAAATTTTAGGGATAGTAAGAATTGAATTTATGTAGAACTTGGAGTTTTATGTGAGGGTTACTCAAAAAGCTTGTAGAATATGGATCTTTTTCATGTTATATACTGCTCATTAATATTGCAATATTGTACCACACCAGCCCGGTTTTCCTATATTTACACGGAAATACTATGTGATATATCAGTGCACTAACATTATGGCTCTTATGTCAATAAATATTTTTGCTCATTCTGGTATTTTAGTGCATTACACCGCAGAGTGGCGGGGAATTTACCCTACGAGATTAATTCAATGAGAAGTATTGAGTTTCTGTCTGTATTGACAATAACATTTAATCGATTTTATTTATATCTTACACATGTTATAATTGTGTGATGACTTTATTATGGGATATTATAATGAAAAAACCAGTCTTATTTCTGGCATTACTAGTACCAATTCTTAGCTATGCTGCGTTGGGTGGTAATCCACCACTCTCAAAAGAGGTTAAAACCAAAAAACAATTTACTGCCAATGTGTCGAGTTCTAATATTACTTATAATCGAGAAGTTAAAGCTAATTATTTAACCTACACATCAATTAATGGTGCTTGTCAGATTAAACAATTTGCCACACTTGAGACATCGGTTGCTGGTTCGAAGGTATTTGCTGTTTTGTGGCATTGCCCGATAACACCTAATTTAAAAGAACTATTAACTGATGAATATTTTACTATTTTAACAACAACTCGACCACAAATTAGTACGTTAGATTACAAGAAATATGTCACTCGCAATGTAGTCATAGAATTATCTGGTCATCAGGGTGATAGCCATGGTAATGCATACCTGATTAAACAAATACCCAATAATCTAAACATTAAAGAGTTATTGAATAATGAAAAAATTTAATTTACTATTCTCCTTAGGTATAACTATTTTTACCATGATTGGACTTTTCTCATGTAATAATGGTTCATCTACATCTACGGTTGCTAAGCCTAATGAAGTTCCAATTAGTATTGGTTCAGGTATGAATGGATACGGTATTAACACGATGTATGTTTCTATTACTTTGTGTAAAGATCAAACTGGTACTAACTGTCAAACTATTGATAATATTATTCTGGACACAGGTTCTTTTGGTCTTAAGATTAATAAATCAGCATTGCCTGAGAGCTTTATTGCCAGTTTAACTAGAGTAAAAACAACTAATGATGAAACGGTCTACGCATGTAATACCTTTGGTAGTGGCTATGTGTTTGCTAGTGAACACTATGCAGTGCTACAGTTGGCTGGTGATTATAGTGATAATGTAATTGTACAAATTATCGAAAATTCGCCGACTGCAGAAATTCCTGATAGCTGTTTAGCCAAAGGTCCATTTGATAATTTTGAAGACTTTGGTGCAAACGGAATAATTGGTGTCAATCCAGCCTTAACATTAAGTAATAATACCATTCTATTGTATCGCAAAGATACCAATGGGATTTATGTAGCTTTAACTGAAAGCGAGGCTAATTCTGTACCGATATTGAATCAAAACCCACTGACTAGCCTGCACTACAATAACAATGGTTTTGTAATACAAATTCCTCCAACATTGACCAATACAAATACTAATATTCATGGTAATTTAGTCTTAGGAATTAATACTAACGTAAATAATATGATAACTAAAAACACTAATTTAATTGTTGCATCAGAATCATCATTAAGCACCGTATGTAATTCTGGTTGTTTCTATAGTAAAATTGAGAATCCAGAGAGTACTATTCCTGCTGTATTTGATTCAGGAACAAATAGTTGGGTTTTTATCTCTAATAATATTCCTCTTTGTAGCTATGGATATTGTCCGGAATCACCGTTTGTGTGGAATTCATGGGTTTTTAGCTATGATTTTGCACCCAATGAATCATATCAAGTGACAGCTATCATTACCAAAGATGAAGAATCGGCAGGGCAGGAGTTATCATTTAGTGTTATGCCTGGTTGGGGATATGAGAATACTAATAATGAAACATTGTACGGCTCACCATTCTTCTTTGGTAAAAATGTATATATAGTCTTTCCATCGAAACAAAATTCCTCACCAATTTGGGGGTTCGAGAGTTATCGTTGAAGAAAGGTTAGCTGTAAAAAATCTAACTTTTCTTATTGATGCTAGTATATAGCGGTATGTATAACATTCTGTTATGTATTGTTTAATCTGGGGTTGCAAGCCGGAATCCTCGAAGCGTCTGAGGCAATCTAACTTACAACTAGGTGAAGAATTTCCAAACCGTATAAACTTTATCAAAGAATTTAATTCAGTACTATACCTTCGCTAAGTTTGTTAAAATATACGGCAACACAATATTATCAGGAGAATAAACATGGCAGTCTTACCTAAAATTCAAGAATTCTTAGATCAGTTGGCAATAATTAAAGCTAAACTAGCAGAAATCGGTTTTAAACAAAATCAAACCAATACTCGCGAAGGATTGGCTAATCTAACCAGAATCTATATGACCGACTTTGACTCAACTGTCTTTGCAGTTGATGATGTTGTTTTAAATGGCAGATATCCAATACCAATTCGGATTTATATCCCCGATTTGAGCCAGCCATTACCTGTTGCAGCCTTTATTCATGGCGGTGGACATATGTGTGGCAGCATTACGGTCTACGATAACATTGTTCGTAAATTAGCCAAAACTACTAATCACATCATTGTTTCAATCGACTATCGATTAGCTCCAGAGTTTCCTTACCCAACTGGAATTGAGGATAATAAAGTAGCTATTCGTGGAATTTTTGCGATTTTAAATGAGCGTAAAATCAAGTATCGTGATCGCAAACTTACAATCATTGGTGACAGCGGTGGCGCTGCAGTCTGTGCCTCAATTGTAATGGACAAAGAGTTTGTCGCAATTGAACAAATTACTAAACAAGTATTGATTTATCCATCACTAGACTATACACTAACTTCACCAAGTATGGATAAACTTGCTGAAGGATATTTATTGGATAAGGCTAAAGTTGCTTGGTATTTTGATAACTACTTGCAAAATGGCGAAGATCGCAAATCTGTATCGCCACTATATGGTGAATTTTATAGCGCTATGCCAGCTACAATGGTTATTACTGCAGCATATGATCCATTACACGACGAAGGCGTGGCGTATTATAATAATGTTGTCAATATCGGCGTAAATGCCGAATTAATGCAGGTTGATGGTGTAATCCATGCTTATTTAATGCTAGAAAATCTATGTACTGAAGAATGTAACAAGACCTATCAGGAAATCAATAAATTCCTTAATCATTAAGCGAGTAAATTATGGCTCACCCAATCATAAAGTGAGCCATAATTAAATCAACGCTCGCCTGTCAAACGCTTAATAACTGGTAAAAATAAAATAAAGACACCAATCACAATTGCCATCCCGATACAGCAGCGATAAAATAGTCCAAAATAAGCTTGTGCGCTGATGGTTACCGCAATTTCTCCCTTGGGGATTTTAACAAAACTTGATAATAAACCAGAAACATAAGAACCAATTGAACTTGCTAAAAACCATGCCCCCATCAAAAACCCCGATAAGCGCGGCGGTGACATTTTACTTACGATAGATAGCCCGACTGGCGAAATACACAATTCAGCACAAGTTAAAAGAAAAATCCCTGCAATTGGCCACAACATTGAGCTTTTAGTGCCTGTAGTATATGCCAGATACGCACTTAAAGCTAAAGTTGAAAAGGATGCCAATGAGAAAAATAGCCCCATCAGGAACTTTGCAGGTGAGGATGGACTTTTGCCTTTACGATCAAGTACAATCCAGATTTTTGCAAAAATCGAAGCTAGGATTATGATAAATGCCGCATTCGGGACTAGTACAAACATACTGGTAGGAACGGTAAGCCCCATTACTGAACGCTGGATATCTTTGTCAATAAACAACGCTAGTGAGTTGAAGAGTTGTTTATAGAGTGACCAAAAAAATACTGCAGTAATAATAAACACCAGTATCGATAACAATTGATTGCGCTCTGCTGCGGTGTGACTCCGAATTGCCAAAAAAGCGATATAAAACAATAAGCCAAAACTAATCGCAGTAATGACAATCTTGGTATTGCCTGGATCACTAAGTAATACAAAAATTATGGCAACACTTGCAATTGCACCGATAATCAACCAAATCGCCCCACTAAACAAACCAATTCTACGGCGTAAATTGGCTGATTTAACGATATTTGATTTTTCTGAGTAATAACCTTTTTTATAGCCATAACCAAAGATACACAATCCAACAGCCATTCCGATTGCTGCCAATGCAAAGCCATAATGCCAGTTAATCATTTCAGCTACATAAGCGATGATAAGTCCAGCTAAAATCGAACCAAGATTAATTCCCATATAAAACAGCGTGTACGCACTATCACGACGCACATCACTTGGTTGGTAGAGTTGCCCAACCAAAACTGAAACTGTTGATTTGAGAAAACCTGTCCCAATTGCGACTATAGCCAGACCGAGATAGACTGCATTTAAATCTAATGGCAAGGATAAGACAATATTTCCCAGTAAAATCAGTATGCCGCCAATAGTCACAGCCCAAACATAACCAATTAATTTATCCGCGACCCAGCCACCTAAAATTGGTGCCAGGAAAGTAAAAGCCATGTACGCACCAGAGACCAAACCTGCTTCACTTTCTGAGACATTTAAGCCTTTTGACAGATACAAAACCAAAATCCCAGTTATACCGTAAAAGCTAAAACGCTCCCACATTTCGGTAAAGAATAAAAAATACAAGCCTTTAGGATGTTTGGCTGAATGAGGCATATCGAATGACCTTTTTAGAGATTAAACAAAGTTACTTATCAATGGTATAGTTTAAATCGTCATTGTTTCTTGGCATATTGTCATTGGTATAAATCAAGCTTTTAGCGTTAGCAAATAATTATACAAGGTATCTTTATTTCCTCCACATAATTTATGGGTTAAATTGACCGCTTTTTTGGCGGGTAATTCAGTTGCCAATAATGTAACGGTAGATTTTTGTTCTGCGGTTAATTCATCTGAAGCCAAAGCTTGCTCCCGAATGCGTGGTAATATCAGAATCACGAACTCACCTCGTTGCTGATTATGATCACTTTCAACAAATTGCAACAATTCACCAGCGCTACATTTACGAATAGTTTCAAATTGTTTAGTTAGCTCACGCCCCATCACCAGCATCCGATCTTCACCTAGAACTTGGATTATATCTTTTAGGCAATCGCAAATCCGATGCGGTGATTCATAAAGCGTCACCGCATAATCCACTTCTTGCCATAATGCTAATTGTTTTTGCCGTTGTGAGGTTTTGCTTGGTAAAAAGCCAAAAAATAAACTTGCTGTGTTAACTGTACCACTAACTGAAAGCAATGTAATATAAGCACAAGCACCAGGCAACGGGTGAGGGTAGATGTTGTGTGATGAGAGGACGTTACATAGTCGTGCACCAGGATCTGAAATCCCGGGAGTTCCGGCATCGCTGATTTGTACTATGGTTAAATTTTGCTCCAACCATTGCAAAACGCTTTGACTTACTTCATTTTCATTATGCTCATGAAACGCTACCAGTTTTTTATTAATAATTCCATGATGACTAAGTAATTTTTGGCTATTGCGGGTGTCTTCACAAAGAATGATATCTGCATTTCTAAGTACTTCCAGAGCGCGCAAAGTAATATCAGCTAAATTGCCAATCGGCGTAGCACAAACGTATAGCATAAAAGACTTTCTGTTAAATTAAGTCATCTATTATAAATCAGTTATTCATACGATGAGTTTTTTTAAGGGGCAACAAAGCACGGGAAGCGAGGAAATGCATATAGATATTTTTACTATTCTAAAGCATTTAATAACTAGAGCCGCAAGTCAGTATGATAAAATTAGGGCAATTTTGGTAATTACCTAATCGCAATTTTAATGATATGGTAATTATTTAACTCACGTTTTCAGAGGTTTATATGGATAAACAACAAAAGCGCCCGATTTAT
>SSGY01000066.1 GCA_008017145.1 Neisseriales bacterium | reverse complement strand
TCATCAATTTTAGCCCAGTTAAATTTATCTGCTAATTGGACTAAGCTATGCTTCATATCCAATAAATGGATTAACTGAATCTTCAATAATTCTGGTTGAAATTTATCTTCTATTTTACGTGGTTTCATGCTTTTTTGCTCGCTGATATTGCAAGGTTTAAAGCATTATTTTACCATTTCTTGCAATATTTAGCTTATGAAAATAGCATATTATTAAATTAAATCAGATTGATATATGATTTTTAGCATCAACTAATTAATAATGGAGCACTATCATATATCATTGTCGTGCTACTTTTTGCTGTTGCAGCAGTTGGTGCATAAGTGACATTTAATGAGCAAATCGCATTTGGTGCTAAAGAAGAGCCACAACTGCCAGGTGCCACACTCAATCCGCTAACTGCAGCAGAATATGATACTGTTGTTGGTAATGTGGCAGCAACAGAACCTAAATTTTGCACAAAAATCGTTTGAGTATTAGTCTCACCAACATTTGCAGCAACATTCAAAGTTGTTAATTGTGCTTGGCATAAACTGTCAACGCAATATTGTAGTGTTGAGGTTGCTTGTGCATTAACTAACGTAACCGTTTGTCCAGCATTAGCCGAAGTTAATGTATTAGTTGGACTTAATGATGAAGAGTATCCAGCAACGGCACTTGGAGTTAACGTAATGGTGTCATTACTTAAGAAAGTATATGATCCTGAGCTAGCGCTATCTACTGCATAAGAGTAGTAGTTTGTATCAGATCCATAAGCAATTGTTTGAGCTGCTTGTGGGTTTTGTACTGCTAGATTTACGGTATACAGCTTATTATTAGGAACTGCCTGATAAGCATTTGCTACTACTGTAGTTGAAGAACCATTTACCACAAAGCTTTCAATAATTGGTGAGTAATAAACTCCTGATTTAGGGTCAGCTAAACCTTGAACTTGCAAGGTATATGTTTGACCACTAACCAAAGCTGCACTACTTACGGTTTGTGCCAACGCTGATTTAGTGAATTGAATACCACCTACTACCGTTGCTCCAGCTGAATTTAATATTTGAGCATAGACAGTATTATTTGTAAATTGAGCAGGAATATTAGCTGTATTTAGATCTAAGGTAACTTGATTAATCGGGTTTGAAGTGAAACCAAAAGAAACATTACTTGTTGATGTAGATCCTGCTGTAATATTAGTTGTTGCGGGGGAAACATTAGAGGTAATAGTTCCGGTAGTAACACTTGGAATTGAACTAGCAACAACATTAACTGAATAGTTACCAGGTGCTAGATTAACAATATTGTAGTTAGCCGTGCTTGAAGTATTTGCATTCAAATACTCAGTTGCTACAACTTGGTTGGATTGCGAAATTACATTAACCTGAAAGTTACAGTTTGTTGCACCAGAGCAGACACTGTTTAATCCAGATGCGCTTAGATTTAAAGCCAAAGTGCCTGTTGTTGGCGGTGGTGGCGGAGTAGATCCTGCTATTTCAACACTTCCAATTGTAAAGCTGTTGATGGCCGAAGACAGACCAAAACTAGTTTGAATTGTTAACGCTGCTCCTGGTGCTAATTGAGCCCATGAACAACCACTGCCGGTACAGCTTGGTGATGTAACCGTTAACGATGGGTTGGCAGTACCGCCTCCGCTATATGTTACTGGAGACCATGGATTTCCGCTTACCGATGCGCTCGGACTTATGCTGGCAGGGATGTTGGCACCATTAATTTGTGTATTATTAAAGACAATTTGCGGGTTGAATGACTGCGGAGTGCTGCAAGTATTTGTGATTCCAACAGTTACAGAAGCTGAAGACCACCATTGACTACTAGTGTAGCTCTCAATATAATTTTGTCCATTGTTTTGAGTGGTCAATTGAATACAGGAATTACTCCCTGTTGATGCTAGTGATGCTTTTTGTAATCCATTTGCGGTTGTATTTTTGGCAAATACCGTTTTAGCTGAAACTGGAGTTCTTACTTGACTTTCTTCTGGAACATAGACAGTTTGTGTATTTGTTGTATTATTGTTGGTATTGGAAGAATTACCTGAGCTACAACCAACCGCGAGTATTGATGTTGATGCTAGTAAACTCCAAAGAAGCTTTTTATTCATACAAATTTATTCCCATTAACGATTAAAACGCCACGATTTTATCATTTATCTACACTTTTGTGATTCCCTTTAAAAGGACTTGATTTTTGATAATTTGGTTATCTATTTGATGTGATTTAATAAGTATAAGGAGGTGGTGACTTGTTATTGGGCGGGAATTTATTTTGGGTGTTGTATTTAGTAACGATATTTTGTGTAGCAACCGATAAAAATACGTCTTCCTTAGAATTGGAAATTATACACGGACAACTCCAGTCACGTTAGATTGGGTGACTGGAGTTGCTTAGATAACGCCTAGCTACATGCTTGAGGTGCTTCTAAATTAATACCATTTGGATAGCCACGATAGTGAATTCCATAGATTTTAGATAGGTAAGCTAAAAATCCTTGGTATTGACCAGATGCTGTCATCGCACCGCAGCCTAAACGGTGAGCCAAACTCTGCCAGTTAGGGTATGATGCGGTGCTGCCTGTTCCGTTGGTAATTGCTACCGGAGACCATGCTGCCTCTGCTAGACCTGCCATTTTAGGTGTAGCCATATAAATTAGGTGCTGATAGGTTACCAGATTCTCTGACCAAAGTGTCCCTTCCAGTCCTTTAATATTTCCTTGGTGCTGCGGTTCTACTGCGTTAATGGTAGTGGTTGCATCAATCGCACTTTGTAATGCTGTATAAGTGTTATTGTAGCCCGCCCAATAGAAACCTGGTTCATAAATTGATTGTGTGTAAGCAAGATCAAAATAGGTATCGTTGGAGTAGTCCAGTACAACCGGATAACCAGCTTCTGCCAATGTAACTGCTTGCGATAAACCGCCCGTAGATTCATTCCAAATCCAAACATGCCCAACCTGATTTGCTGCTACGATCTGTTGCCCTAGTGCTGATTCAGTACTTTGAACGAATTGTTGCCAGCCAGATACTTTAAGGTTAGGGTTTTGAGCTGCAAACTTTTTGAAAAACAAATGTTCTTTTTCTAGTGCGCTAAGTGCTGCAAACTCAGTATTTTCCAGACAGCTTACATCCTGAGGCGTGTACCAAGTTTGACTGGCAACCTCATCGCCACCGACACTAATTTCATTTGCTATAAAATTGGCAGAGTTTAGTGGTTTTTGATTTTTAAATAAATTGTTGAGTGTAGCGTAGAGCTGGTTATAAACTTGTGTAAATTTGGGACCAACTGTAATATCGGTGCCATAAGTACATACTGGTAATGCATCATCTGTATAACCTTCACTGGTAAAGTACTGCGAATGATCATTTGGATCAATTAGTGCATCTGGCAAAGCTTTAATTAAAGCTCTTGCATGACCGGGGCTATCAATTTCAGGAATTATAGTAACGTTACGTTCGTTTGCATAGTTTATGATATTTTGCAGGTCACTATTTGAGTACATCCCACTATAGCTTGTATTTACACTGGCATATACTTGATTAAGGTAATTAGTTGGATCAAGATTTGCTTGAATAAACATCATTCCAGTCATGCTGTAACCGTAACCACGAAGATATGCTGCCATATTATTGAGTTGTAAGTTAATTCGTGTTCCCTCATCATCAGATAAATGCCAGTGCAACGTATTTAGTTTATGTGTAGCTGCTATGTCGATTAGGCTCTCTACTTCTGCGAGGCTAAAGAAATGGCGAGAACTATCTAGTAATATTCCACGATATGCAAAGCGTGGGTAATCAATAATGGTTGCTTGGCTGATAGTGCCAGCATTAACATTCCACAACTGACGTAATGTTTGCAGAGCATAAAAAGCACCAGCATTGTTTATTACATTAATTGTGATTTTATTTCCGCTGATAATAATCTGATATCCTTCGGGATTATTGTTGATTACACTTGAGTCGCTGATTTGTTGAATCAAAATGCCACTATCAGCTGTGTTTGAATTATCTATTGAAGCCATTACTTTCAGATCTTGTGTCAGATATTCCTGAAAGAAATCTGCAACAGTATTGTCTGCACTAAATGCATTATGGATAGATATATTAGCCGGAATAGTATAAGTACCTGTGCCAAGGGTGTAATTTACTGGCGATGGAACAATAATACTACTTTCCGCATTTAGATTAGTATTGACATCCCAGTTATTCTGGTTAAAAGAGGCAATCGCCGTTTGATTAGCCTGCTCATTAATGTTTAGATTATAGATCGAGCTTTCAGTAACCGTGTTTAGGACTTGCCCGTTGACAATAAAAAATAAACTTTGCGGCGCAGATGACAAATTATTAATTGACCATTGATTACTGTTGACAATTTTTACTTGATAACTTTTACCTGCAAGCAATGGAAACGGTGCTGCAGTTCCCAATAAATTGGTGTATCCAGCGCTAAGGTCATTTTGTGTTACTGCAGATGCTTTCAGATATTGTAACGTTGCGCAATGGCTTGCATTTGGCATTTGGCAGATTTGCATACTCATCTGCGTATTTGCATTGTTTTGTGATTCTACTGGGTTAGGATCGGTATATGTATAAAATGTTCTTGCTACATAAAAACCAAATTGCCAGTTACTGATTGTTTGATTGGCAGTAAAGTTGATATATGTAGAAAATAGACTTTGATTAAAATTGCCATTAAGTGGACCGGTATTTATTGCGGTTATTGTTGGTGGAATAACGCTATTATTTTGTACAACGTTACCACTGTTGCACGCACTTAGCATGCTGATAGCTAATAATGGGGGAAGAATTCGTTTCATATGCTCTCTTAGGGAAGTTTTAGACAATCTAGATTCTAGCATATTTTAATTATTCTAACTTTTCATCATAAAGAATATTATCCTTTATTTTAATAAATAAGTAATTCTTTTAGACAGATATCTTAGTATGAATATGTTGCTATTAGTAGATGAAATCAATGAGCTCCTATGTATGGGTATTTGATAGATTTGTGTTGTATTATACAACACGCAAACTATGCATTATAGCTGCCTATGCGCATATTTTTATCCTGTAACGGAGTTTAGATTTTTATAATTTCATATTTTATGCTAAAATTCTCTCGTTTTATGTTTAGAAAATACAACAATAATATTCGGAGATGAGATATGAAATTAAGGGCATTTAACTTAATAATGTGTCTGACAAGCGCTTCCTTCGTGTTGGTTTCTTGCAGCAATGGAAGCAGCGGGAACAGTAGCGGAGGAGCATCAAATAGCTCAGAGCTTTCGCAGTACATCGCGTCATTACAGTATTACCCAAATAAGGCTGATGCTTTGGCTGCGAATAAAAATCAACTGCTAATTCCAGTCAGTTCGCCAGTTGATTTACAAGATATCCAAGTAAACTTCTATGGAGATAAAAACTGTGTCAATGGATTAAATACAGTAAAAATGACTGGTAATGCGGCGTTGAAACAAGGGTACTACCTGACAACAGATAAAGCTAATTTTATGTTGGTGAGTAAATTTGCTGGTGGCTTGGAGGAAGAGTTAGCCACGAATTCGATTAATGTTTCATATCGATTTAAGAATGGCAATAGTACAATCTCAAAATGCTTTAATCATAGCAGTGTTGGCGAGAAGCTTGCAAATTGGGGATACAGTACCAATCAAAATGTAAAACTTCAAGCTGCTACAACAAATCCAATTGCATGTAGTGCTTCTTCGTGTCAGTTTGCTGAGTCATATGTTGAGTCTTTATCAGTTTTGAGTTACCAAATCAGTTATCCAAATACGCCACCCACAGGAATCGGAAGCTCGTATAGTTTGATTGTAACTAATAATTCTGCAGCAGCTATTAGTTTGACTGGTCTGCAATTTACTTTGCGCTCAGATGCTGCATTACAAGATGCACCTGCGATTAGTACTTCGAGTATCTGGGGCGTTAATTTAAGCAGTGTCTCACAGAGTGTTGGGGCATGTTATGGCGTAAACAATGGTGTGTGTAATGTAATGTATGATTTAACCTTAAGTAGTCCGCAAACTCTTGCAGCAAATGGGGGCAACATTACGGTAGAAGGTATGCCAAATGGTAACTCGCAGACTGCAGGTGGCTCTACCAGTGGAGGATTGCCACTATATAATGATGTAGCGCATAATATTTATGGGTATAATACAACTACCGGAGATGTTTATACTTCAAGCGCTAGTTCAGTCTATAATAATTTACAAAATCCAAACGCGAACAAATTATTAGGCGCTTATTTTGCTGACTGGACCAATTATAGTACACCTAGCGGACGGATGTTCCCTGTCGAAAGTGCTGGATTAAATAGCTTTCCAATTCCCTATATAAACAGTTTAACTTACGACGTTGGCTATTTAAATGGGAGCAATGGCAGTATCGGCCTTGCTGATAACTGGGCGGATCCAACATATTTACAAGAGTTTTCTTATTTACGAGCGGCTCATCCTTGGTTAAATATTGCAATCTCATTTGGTGGTTGGGGTAGTGGTAGCGGTACTGCTGGTTATCCGTCGCAAGATTTACAACAGGTTTTTGAAGCCAATTCTCCATCTTTGATTCAGCAGACTGCGGCAAATATGATCAACACTGCTATCTTATATGGTTTTAATGGTGTTGATATTGATTTTGAACAAGGGGTATGTAATATCTCTGCTTCGTGGTGCGTAAATGGTACTTTGGTTTTGGATACTACTTCTGTGGCAAACTACCAAGCGCTGCTAAGTGCATTATCAACTTATGCTAAGCAAGTTACTACCGAAAGTTCTGGTTCGCCTTTGTATGGAACGGCATTTAATATTTCTGCGGCTCTTCCTGTAGGGATTAATGCCTTACAGAGTTATATTAACTTAGGTGGTAATTATCAAACAGTTCTCGAAAGTGTAACTTATGGGAATTTGATGGCTTATGATTATCATGGTCAATTTGATGCTGGTGATGCTAGTAGTGGAGTTAGTGATGCTTTGGC
>SSGY01000048.1 GCA_008017145.1 Neisseriales bacterium | reverse complement strand
CCAAAATGAGATAAAGTATAGTTGGTCACTATTCTACCACGTGGAGTACGTTGAAGTAAACCATTTTGCATTAAATATGGCTCAATGACATCTTCGATTGTATCACCAGACTCACCAATTGTGGCGGCTAAATTATCTAAACCAACTGGACCACAGTCAAATTTCTCAATAATAGCGCAAAGTAGTTTCCGATCCATTATATCCAGTCCTAAATGATCGACATCCAGCATCTGTAATGCTGCATCCGCAGTTGCTTTATCAACTAAACCGTCACTTTTTACATCAGCAAAGTCACGCACTCGGCGTAATAGGCGATTGGCGATACGTGGCGTGCCGCGTGAGCGATTAGCGATCTCGGCTGCACCTTCATCATCAATCTCCATTTTTAAGAGTCGTGCTGAGCGTTTAACCACTATTTTTAACTCTGCTGGATTATAAAACTCCAAACGTGAAATTATGCCAAAACGATCGCGTAGTGGGTTGGTTAACATACCAGCACGGGTCGTTGCACCAATGAGCGTAAATGGAGGTAAGTCAATCTTGATTGAGCGTGCTGATGGACCTTCACCGATCATGATATCTAATTGAAAATCTTCCAACGCGGGGTAAAGAATTTCTTCGATGATGGGAGACATCCGATGAATCTCATCAATAAATAGAACGTCATTGGCTTCAAGGTTAGTTAATATCGCAGCTAAATCGCCTGGTTTCTCTAACACTGGCCCTGATGTTTGCTTTAGGTTAACACCCATTTCACGGGCAATAATATGGGCAAGTGTAGTTTTTCCTAATCCGGGCGGTCCAAACAGCAAGACGTGGTCGAGTGCTTCTTGGCGTTTACGTGAAGCTTGAATAAATATTTCCAACTGATGTTTGACTTTATCTTGTCCAATATAGTCTGCAAGTTCTTTAGGGCGCAATGCACGTTCCTGAAGATCTTCAGTTGAGTTGATTTTAACCGCGGTAGTAATACGTGATTCTGTTGCCAGATTATCTGATTTAATCATATGAGTGTAATTTATAAGCGTAATTAATAGAAAGTAAAACTAATGGGTGAAATGTGGTGTAGTGTGATAAAAAAACATACGGCTATGCCGTATGTTTTTAGTGTTTTTAAACGTGAGCTTTTACGTAGTCAATTGCTTTTTGAACTGTCGTAATTTTTTCTGCGTCTTCGTCAGGAATTTCACAACCGAACTCTTCTTCAAGAGCCATTACTAATTCAACAGTATCTAGCGAATCAGCACCCAAATCTTCGATAAAAGAAGCGTCATCTTTGATCGTTGCTTCATCAATGCCTAATTTATCCGCAACAACTTTTTTAACTTTAGCTTCAATATTTTCCATGTTAGACCTTTCAAAAATGGTAATTTTTGCCCCTATGCAATCCAAACTCCTGTCGGAAATCAAATTACGAGTGGTTTTATATATATTATAATCTATATGCTGATTATTTTTGTAACATATTTTAATATGTATTAGACATAACGAATAAAACATAATAAAATATAAAAATTGTACTCAATAAGTCAGTATAATAATAGAAACAGTATCTATACGTCAAATAAAAATTAGATTTTTTTATCGGCTAGTTAGAAAAAGTGACTAAATTTTGCGCCATACGGTAAAATATACGCCTTAATGCGTATTTTAGATTTTAGTATCGACCGGGAAGAAAAAGATAATGAGTGATAATTTTGAAATTTGTTATTTAGATGAGATTATTATAGAAGGGCGAACAGCCAATGGCGATAAATTTCGTCCCAGCGACTGGGTTGATCGTCTATGCGGGATGCTAGCTGATTTTGAACTTAAAAAAGTTTCGTATTCCCCATTCTTACGCCCTATGATGTACAAGGACATGCAGTGCGTGGCGGTAAAGAAAGAATTAGAATCCAAAGATTGTGACGTGTTTGATTTTTTGATGCAGTTTGCGCGTGATAACCAACTGGTAGTCACGGATTGTGCCAACTTTAAGCTTCGTGCCACTACGGCAGAGTAAGGTTTTATGAAAATACTCGTATTAAACGGGCCAAACTTGAATTTATTGGGCGTTCGTGAACCAGGAATCTATGGTGTTGTTACCTTGCAACAAATAGAGCTTGATTTGCGACAGCAAGCTCAAATAAATAATGCTGAGCTGGAGTTTATTCAAAGCAACTATGAAGGTGCGCTGTTAGAACGCATCCATGCTTGTTTTAATGATCCCGTGGATTTTATTATCATTAATCCAGCAGCGTTCACACATACCTCAGTTGCGCTACGTGATGCCTTGTTAGCGGTTAAAATACCTTTTGTTGAAGTTCATTTGTCTAATGTTCATGCTCGCGAAGCATTTAGACATCATTCTTATTTTTCCGATATTGCAGTCGGTGTAATTTGTGGCTTGGGTGCTGAAGGATATAATTTTGCATTATCCTTTGCATTTAAATATTTATCTAAAGGAAAATAGTAATATGGATATTAAAAAAATTAAAGCAATCGTTGATATGATTAAAGAATCAGGAATTGCTGAGCTAGAAATCACCGAAGGTGAAGAAAAGTTAAGAGTTACTTGTGTTAATCAAAATCAATCGCAAGCAGTTCACTATGCTCCTGCTCCTGTGTCGGTAAGTATTCCTGCACCTGCACCAACTGCGACAGCTCCTGCGCTAGTTGAAGTAGCTCCTACAGCACCTGCTGCGGTGGCTGGTGTTACAATTGATTCGCCAATGGTTGGAACATTCTATCGCTCATCATCACCAACAAGTGCGGCGTTTGTTGATGTCGGTCAGGAAGTTAAAGTTGGTCAGGTATTATGTATTATTGAAGCAATGAAGCTGATGAATCAAATAGAAGCAGACAAAGCTGGTGTTATTAAAGAAATCTTAGTTAAAGATGGCAGTCCTGTTGAATATGGTCAACCTTTATTCATCATTGCCTAATAAACCTCGCTGGAGAAAACTATGTTTGAAAAAGTTTTAATTGCTAACCGTGGTGAAATTGCGCTGCGTGTTCAGCGTGCTTGCCGTGAGCTTGGTGTAAAATCGGTAGTGATTTATTCTGAAGCTGATCGTGATGCTAAATATGTTAAATTAGCTGATGAGGCAGTGTGTATCGGTCCTGCTCGTTCTGCACAAAGTTACTTAAATATTCCTTCAATTATTGCAGCTTGCGAAATAACAAATGCTCAAGCTGTTCACCCAGGTTTTGGCTTTTTATCTGAGAACGCCGAGTTTGCTAGACGGGTTGAGGAAAGTGGATTTGTCTTTATTGGACCTCGCCCAGATGCAATCGCAACTATGGGTGATAAAGTAAAGGCCAAAGAAGCAATGATCAAAGCAGGTGTGCCTGTTGTACCTGGCTCTGAGGGTGAATTACCTTATGATAATAAAGAAGTTATCAAGATTGCCAAAAAAGTTGGCTACCCAGTGATTATCAAGGCTGTTGCTGGCGGTGGTGGTCGTGGTATGCGGGTAGTTCATGAAGAGAGCGAATTAATCAATGCTTTAGAAATTACAAGAAGTGAAGCAGAGGCGGGGTTTGGCAATCCAGCAGTTTACATGGAGCGTTATTTAACCTTACCACGTCACATTGAGATTCAGATTTTGGCAGATGAGTATGGCAATGTTATTTATTTGGGTGAACGTGATTGCTCAATGCAACGTCGCCACCAAAAAGTAATTGAAGAAGCTCCTGCTCCTGGGATTAGCGAAGAAGCTCGCCGTAAAATTGGTGAAGCTTGTGTTGCTGCATGTAAACTAATTCGTTACCGTGGAGCTGGTACGTTTGAGTTTTTATATGAAAATGGTGAGTTTTTCTTTATTGAAATGAATACTCGGGTACAGGTTGAGCATACGATAACTGAGATGATTACTGGTATTGACATTGTTAAAGAGCAACTCTACATTGCTAGCGGTGAAAAGTTACGTTATACTCAAGCAGATGTTAAGCTAAAAGGACATGCTATTCAGTGTCGTATCAATGCTGAAGACCCATATACGTTTGTACCATCACCGGGTAAAATCGAAGGCTGTCATTTTGCTGGTGGTAATGGTGTTCGGGTAGATTCGCACGTTTATGCTGGCTACAGCGTACCACCTTACTATGATTCAATGATTGCTAAATTAATAACTCATGCTGAGAGCAGAAATCATGCAATAAATAAAATGCTCGGTGCTTTAAAAGAGTCTTCTTTTGTTGGAATTAAGACTAATATTCCATTGCATCAGGAAATGTTACAAGAACATGGTTTTGTAGAAGGTGGTCAATCAATTCACTATCTGGAAAACTATTTGAAACAACGTCGGTAAAAAGTAAAAAGCATGGATTTATTCCATGCTTTTTACTTAATAACATGTGGCAGTTATGGGTGAGTATTTACAACATGTGTAATAATTTAATCATTGAACTTTTAGTCCATAACTTCTAAAGATATCCTGAGCAAATTTAATTTCCTCTTCACTTGGAGTTGGTGTATCTTTGAGTTTATAATCATAACCCAATAACTCCCACTTATGTTCTCCCATCTTGTGAAATGGTAAAACCTCAACTAATTCAACGTTTGTCATGGAGCTTAGATACTTTGCCAGCCCTTCAATATTTTCTTTGGCATCAGTCAAATTAGGTACGTAGACAAATCTCACCCATGTGCGTTTATTGGTTTGCTGTAAGTATTCAGCAAATCTTAATGTGTTACTTAGTTCACGAGATGTTACTAGCTTGTAAGTTTGTGGGTCAAAAGATTTTATGTCTAAAAGAATTAAGTCAGCAGCATCAACTACATGCTTCACCTTTTCAATATCGGGAAAGCCACAGGTGTCAATGGCTACTGGAATATTGAAAGTATGTAGTTTGTTAGTTAGTTCATAGATAAAATCAGGCTGCAAAAGCGGTTCACCACCGCTAATCGTGACTCCGCCACCTGTATTCAGCATATAGCTTTTATAGCGGATAATATCGCTGACTAATTCATCGGTAGTTTTTTCTATACCATCTTTCATTTTCCAAGTATCTGGATTATGGCAGTACTGGCAACGCATTAAGCAGCCTGATGTAAAAATAATATATCTGATACCAGGACCATCTACCGATCCAAATGTATCAATTGAATGAATATACCCAGTCGTAGACATTCAACTTCCTTTACTAGTGTTGCACTTAATTATTGTAGGGAAAATAGCAGCACATTAAAAAGGGCACTGCTATTTTTGGCTTAATTCAGAAGTTAGAATTTAGTATGCATTGTACGAGCAATTACATCTAACTGTTGTTCACGAGTTAGTTTAATAAAATTAACCGCATAACCCGATACGCGAATGGTTAATTGTGGATACTTTTCTGGATGATCCATTGCATCAAGTAGAGTTTCACGATTAAACACATTTACATTTAGATGATGTCCATTATCGCTAAAATAACCGTTCATTAATCCAGCTAGATTATCCGCTTTAATTTGTTCAGTCTTACCTAGTGCATTAGGTAAAATTGCAAAAGTGTAAGAAATCCCATCTTCTGCATCACAGTAGGGTAATTTGGCAACTGAAGATAATGAAGCAATTGCGCCATTGGTGTCGCGTCCGTGCATTGGATTAGCACCAGGAGCAAACGGTTCGCCGGCTTTACGTCCATCTGGAGTATTACCAGTTTTTTTACCATAAACCACGTTTGAGGTAATTGTCAATACTGACTGAGTATGAACTGACCCTCGATATGATGGGTGTTTGCGAACTTTACTCATGAATGTCGATACCAACTCTGCGGCAAGTGAATCAACACGATCGTCATTATTACCATACAGTGGGAAATCACCTTCAATTTCGTAATCATAGACCAAACCATCTTCATTACGTAGTGCCTTAACTTTGGCATGTTTAATTGCTGATAGCGAATCAGCACACACCGATAATCCAGCAATTCCACATGCTAAGGTACGATAAATATCCTTATCATGTAGCGCCATTTGCAGGCTTTCATAACTATATTTATCATGCATATAGTGGATTACATTTAGCGAGTTAACATAGACTTTAGCCAGCCAATCCATCATTTGATCAAATTTAGCATAAACTTCGTCATATGCTAAATATTCACTGGTAATTGGTGTAAATGTTGCCGGAGCAATTTGCGCACCTGATTTTTCATCACGTCCACCGTTTATCGCGTAGAGTAGAGTTTTTGCTAAGTTAGCTCGTGCGCCAAAAAACTGCATTTGTTTACCAATTTTCATCGCTGATACACAGCAGGCAATGGCGTAATCGTCGCCAAATTTAGGGCGCATTAAATCATCATTCTCATATTGTAAAGAACTAGTGTCAATTGACGCTTGGCTACAAAATACTTTAAAGCTTTCAGGCATTGCATCAGACCAAAGGACGGTTAAATTTGGTTCGGGAGCAGCGCCAATATTGTATAGCGTATGAATCATGCGGTAGCTGTTTTTAGTTACCATTGTTCGTCCATCTTCACACATTCCACCAATGGCTTCAGTTACCCATACTGGATCGCCTGAAAAGAGTTGATCATACTCAGGAGTGCGTAAGAATCTAACCATGCGTAATTTCATTACAAAGTGATCCATGAGTTCTTGAACTTCAGATTCTGTTATTGTGCCGTTACGCAAGTCACGTTCAAAGTAAATGTCCAAGAAAGTTGACACTCGCCCAATTGACATTGCCGCACCATTTTGCTGTTTAATTGCTGCTAGATAAGCAAAGTAAACCCATTGAATAGCCTCGCGTGAGTCTTTAGCTGGCTTACTTATGTCAAATCCATAGTTTAATGCCATTTGTTTT
>SSGY01000201.1 GCA_008017145.1 Neisseriales bacterium | reverse complement strand
GTTGTATAGCCATCATAACTCCACCCCCATAGTGCTAAATGATTTTTATCGGCAATATTTTGGTTAATTAAATAATCGACACCAGACATAATATCATCATAGGACTTGTTGAAATTTTTATAGTTGGCACCTACAAAATCCACCCCATACCCGCTAGAACCTCGGTAATTTGGTAACAAAATAACAAAACCTTGATTGAGAAGAGATTGCCAGCATGCTGGGAAAACTTTCTCACCAATGCCAAAGCATCCTCCGAGATAGCGTTCAGACCATGCGCCGCTTGGTCCACCTTTACCCATTACCAATAATGGATATTTTCTCTTGTTATCATAATTTTGTGGTTTAATCAATACACCTTGAATATTCAACCCATCATAAGATTTCCACTGTATAGTTTCCATAGTGCCTAAATTTTGCGATAAATTATGCTCTTGTAAGTTGCTGATTTTTTGCTGGTTCCAGAGTTCCAGACTGGCAACGTAAGCTTCTTGAGGTTTATTATTATTTTCAAAGCCAAATCCCAGATAATTATCATAACTAACGTTTAGGGTAGAAAAGTCTAGCCAGCCTTTGGCTTGTGAAAGCTGTAATGGCGGTTGCTGAGGTTGGAGAATATTGATAGCATAGACTTGGCTACCAGTAGTTTTAATAAATGGTTCATAGATGAAGATAGTTTGTCCATCCCGCGACCAATTGAGAATTACCGGCGATTGAGTGTATTGCTTAGCAGGGCAATTAACTTGTTGTGTGGCTAAATTTAAGATACAAACTTTACCTGAGTAAGAAATATTATTGATAACTTGATTATCGGATTCTAGTTGCTGGCGGAATGCCAGATATTTACCATCTGGTGAAAATTTAGGATCGACGGCTACGTTTTTTTCCAAATATGGGATAGAGAGATATTGTTGAGTTTTTAAATTCATTATCGAAATACGTCCACGGTTATTGCACTGATCGCTATTGCAGGGAATGTGTGCGTAAGCCAATAATTCGCCGTTTATGTCAAATCCAGCATCAATTGTTGGCATATCAAATGAATAAATGTTATCCTTGAGTCCTTTTAGTTTTGCAATTGAGATTGTATTAGTTGTAACATTATTTATCACGTAAATCTGTGGATTTCCATCAGAGATGGTTGTGTCTTGATGAAATTCGCTGTACGGACTATTGCTAGTTGGAGTCGTATTAGCCGTTGCCAAAAGATAGATACTTTTACCATCTGCTGACCACTTCAAAGCATTTACATCCATGTCGAGCGCAATCGAACGATGCTCACTACTCAAATTTCGTACAATTAAATTACAATTATCATTTTTGCAGCCTATATAGGCATAATCAACACCATTGGGAGACCACGTTGGCAATGCAATAACTTGTTGATTGTCGATTTCAACCGTTTGATTGTTGCTATTATCCTGTAATAATAATGTATAATCGCGGGCAAATTTTCCGTTAGCATGATTAATTTGATGATAATCAATTAGTGTATAGTGATTTTTAAGTGATGGTGCAACCGAGCTAATGACTGGACGTTGGATGCTATTCTTTATTTGATCTACAAAACTATTATTAGCATAAACCCAACAAGGAACAGCAACAGCCCATAATAACTTTTTTTTCATAATGCATCACTTTTAAATGTTACACAAAATTAAAGCTTATATTACAAAATTTGCTTAGCAGTTATAATTTTATTCGAATTATTCAGTTTTACCCATTAACTGGCACATCATGAAGTAAGAGGCTCGACACAATGCAAAGTAGTTACATGAGAAGCATTGTGACGAGCTTGTAAACGAGCAGTCAAGTTTTTCGAAACAATTAATGCTCTAAGAAGCAGAGTGCGTGACTAATGGGCTAATTTTACCCGCGACAACATCTGCATTGATAGTTACTTTTTTAACATCTGTCTGGCTAGGCAATTCGTACATAGTGTCTAACAGTAAGTTTTCTAAAATCGAACGTAAACCACGAGCTCCAGTTTTACGCGCTAATGCTAATTTAGCAACTTCTTTCAATGCATCTGATTCAAAATTAAGCTCAACCTCGTTCTTGGCAAACAATTTTTTATATTGTTTGAGCAAAGCATTTTTAGGCTCAGTCAAAATTTGCATCAAGGCTTCTTCATCCAACTCACGTAAAATAGCATGTACTGGTAAACGCCCAATAAATTCAGGAATCAGACCAAATTTAACTAAATCGCTTGGTTCAGTATCTTTAAGAAAAATATCTTTGTTGGCAACATCTGACTTACTTGAAACTTGCGCAGCAAAACCAATACCCGATTTCTCACTACGCATTTGGATAATTTTTTCCAATCCAGAGAAAGCACCGCCACAAATAAACAATATTTCACTAGTATCAAGTTGAATCATTTCTTTACCAGGATGTTTGCGCCCGCCTTGCGGTGGAACATTAGCAACTGTACCTTCGATTAATTTTAACAATGCTTGTTGCACGCCCTCGCCTGATACATCGCGTGTAATAGATGGATTCTCACTGCGGCGTGAAATTTTGTCTATTTCATCGATGTAAATAATTCCATGACGAGCTTTTTCAACATCATAATCACAATTTTGCAATAAGCGTGTTAGTACATTTTCGACATCATCACCAACATAACCAGCTTCTGTAAGAGTCGTTGCATCAGCAATTGCAAATGGAACGTCTAAAAAACGTGCCAAGGTTTGCGCAAGCAACGTTTTACCAGAACCAGTTGGTCCGATTAATAAAATATTACTCTTAGCTAACTCAACATCCTGATCATCTGCCAAAGTATCGCGTACACGATGAAAATGGTTATATACCGCAACCGCCAATACCTTTTTAGCTTGCTCCTGCCCAATTACGTATTTATCTAATTCAGCTGCAATTTCTTTGGGCTTTGGAATTGGTTTTTCAACTTCTTCAGCTTCTACTTGTGCTGCAACATCCCCTGCATCTGGAGCTGATTTTAGAATTTCTCCACAAGCTTTAATACACTCATTACAAATATATCCTTGCTGACCAGCAATCAGGTGTTTAACCTGACTTTCAGCTTTACCACAAAACGAACATTTTTTAATTGCCATACCCTTTACTATCCTTTTATCTCACTACGTGAAGTATATACCTTATCAATCAAACCATATTCCATTGACTCTTCACTGCTCATGAAATTATCACGATCTGTATCTTGTTCAATTTGCTCAATTGACTTGCCAGTATGTAGCGCTAACATTTCATTTAATTTACGCTTCATAAACAAGATATTTTTAGCATGAATTTCAATATCTGATGCTTGTCCACGAAACCCACCCAATGGTTGGTGAATCATTACTCGCGAATTTGGTAAGGCAAAACGCTTACCTTTAGCACCTGCAGATAATAAAAATGCACCCATTGAACATGCCTGTCCAATACAAATTGTACTAACATCACATTTGATAAAGTTCATAGTGTCATAAATTGACATTCCCGCTGTTACTGATCCACCCGGCGAATTGATATAAAATGAAATATCTTTATCCGGATCTTCAGCTTCAAGAAATAGCAATTGTGCTACAACTAAATTAGCAGTTTGGTCATTAACTTCACCAACTAAAAACACAATTCTTTCACGCAATAAACGTGAATAAATGTCAAAAGAGCGTTCACCACGAGCACTTTGCTCAACTACCATAGGGACTAAATTATTCATCTCTAGCATTATCTTATTTACCTTTACCTAAAAATTGGCTTAATTCAGATTTATCTTCATAGTGGAATGCTTCCATCGTCTTCACTACATCAGCAAATTGTGGAGCAGTACTTAATTGTTGGATAAACTGTTGTTGATAATACGGATACGCATGTACCAACACATCTGCATAATAATTAGCACCTTTATCATCACCTGCCATCTTATGAACAATAATTTGCTTAAAGAGTGCACCGGGATAAGGTAAAGCATTCGCTAATTTATCAACGTATTTTAGCTGATCTGCTGGTGACATAACTGCAGTAGTAGCCTGTGAACCAGGCATAATATAATTATCTAACACCATCATTGCAGACATTGACCAAATTGAATCACTATCAACAATCTGCTCTAAACCAGTTACATTGCTAACAAAATCATCAGAGTCTGTTGGTGTTTGCGTATAAGCCATTAATTGATTATTCATTTGGTATGAGTTATATGCAAATAACATGAGCAATGCAACAATAACGCTACCGACTGCTTTTACTCCAATGCTATTTTTCAACGTATACTTTGCTGGAGCAAATGCTAAGAAAATAATCAATAACACAATGAAGTAAGCATACCATAGCGGATATTCAAGGAAACTATGCGTTAATATCGGAATCATTAGTAAAACAACAAATACAGCTTGAGCTGTATTCACTCGACGTAACAACAAAAATATTGAATACCCTAAACCATATCCAACCGTAATTAAAGTGCCGATGAGACCAGTTTCCGCCATCATATTTACCAGACTATTATGGCTATGAGTATACAACTTCATATTTTGTGGAATATACATAAAACGCTCGGTAAGCATAATGTAGATACCTTCACGTGGATACTGATACCAACCAACACCAAACAGCGGGTGATTAGCAAATAAAATTATAGCCTTATACCATTCATAGAAACGACGATAGGTACTCTGATTAATGGCGTCTCCAGATAAACGGTTCAGACCGGTTGAAACACTTTCTGGATGAGAATTAATAATTACCGCGATTTTAGGAAATAAAAATTGAACTGCCATTAAGCCAATAAAGAACGCTATCATAATAAGTGCAGTTTTTTTATAATTAATCTTAGCTTCAGGATTTCGTAAGTTACGTAACCACATCCAAGCAACAGTAAATAGCATAATAATAAAATATAATAGAACACCGCGACGCGCAGTAAAGGTAATTGCTAAAGCAAATAATAGCGAATATGCAATGAATACAACTAGATTTATTTGCCCGATAAAGAACAAATAGCACAGGGCAACCACACCAATAGAAATAAAATCAGTAAACTGATTTGGCTGACCAATATTTCCAAAAATGTTTGAACCATCTCCCGCACCTTGGTTTGAAACCAAAATATAATCAGAATAATTAGCAGCCTTGCCAGAATATTGTAAATATGCAATGATAGCTTGAATAGTTGCTGAAATAACTAAAGACCAACAAAGAATTAGCATTACATTGTCGCGTGTTTTATCATCACTATCTACCAATGTTGTGACCGCAATTGCTATTAAGCCTAAAATGAAAAATAGCAATGCAACATAATAATTATTACCCAAAAAGTAAGTATGGACAAAAAAAGGCTGTATTAACGCAAATACAGCAAACGCAAATGAAGCAATTGCTATTGGTGAAAACTTAAGTTGTGGTCTTGCCCAAATAACCAAAGCAAACATCAAAATTCCAGCAATTAAACTGGTTGACTCCGAATAAAATTTTGAAACCGGAAAATACGCGTAAGGAATCGCAAAAGGCACTATTGACACAACCGCCAACAACAGCCCAAACGCGCAAACTAAAATTTTATTATTTAACACTCTTGTGCTCCTCTAAATTAACTACGCCAGAAGGTATACCAAGGCATATCCTGATAAACCCATGGATTTTTCACATATTGGCTCTGAGGAAAATTCATCGCCAAAACTCGTTGTGTTTGCTGAGATAAGGTTAATTCACCAAGCTCACGATAAGCCACAACTTGAATCGCAAGCGCCTCTTCCACATATGCAGTATTGGGATAGGTCTTTATCAATAATTGAGCTCTGTTAACCCCTGCGAGATAAGCCCTAATTTGCATATAATGCCTAGCACGAAATAATTCGCCGCGCGCAAGTGCATTTACAAGCTTATTCATTTTATCTTTAGAATCAGGTGCATACTTTGAATTTGGATATTTTTCAACAACTTCAGCAAATGCAGCATAAGCATCGCGCAAACCCTTTGGATCACGTTCACTTAAATCCTGCTTACTAAAACGTGCCATCAGGCCATTATCATTGTAATAGTTGATATAACCTTTTAGATATAAAGCATAGTCCATATTAGCATTAGTCGGATATGTTCGAATAAACATATCTATCTCAGGAATAGCCAATTCCGGGGTATCACTATTATAGTAAGCATATGCTAAATCAAGCATCCCCTGTTGAGCATATGTTCCATAAGGATAGGTTGCTTCTAAGACTTCATAAAGCTTAATTGCTTTACTCCAGCTATGATTAGCTAATTTATCGCTAGCTTCTGCATAAAGTTTTTCAACGGACCATCCCTTAGTTTCTTCACGAACAGAATCAAGACCGTCAGAAGCACATCCAATCACGATAAGTGATACAATAACGGCAATTAAATTTTTAAAAAAAGAGCACACTTTTATGAGTTTGTCCATTAACACAGAATTCAAAATTAGCATTGCGGAAAATTTAGATCTAGAAACATTTGATTTTACTATTCCTAATAATTACATAGGAATCCGCACCGACATAGCATTAGCCGAGATTATATCAGATTTATCACGAAGTAAATTAACAAATTGGCTCAAAGAAGGTCACATCCTCATTAATCAAAATCCAGCGAAACCTAAAGACAAAATAATGGGGGGTGAGCACGTAGTTGTCACACCTCCATTTAGTGAGGAATCGCAAGCATTTAGCCCCGAAAATATTGATTTAAATGTTATTTACGAAGATGATCAAGTGATAGTAATCAATAAACCAGCTGGGCTGGTTGTTCACCCAGGTGCAGGAAATTGGTCAGGTACATTACTTAATGGATTACTATACCATTATCCTGAGCTGACTAATGTACCTCGTGCTGGAATTGTGCATCGCCTAGATAAAGATACTACAGGTTTGATGGTGGTAGCACGAACACTAAATGCACAAATCAGCCTAGTTCAACAATTACAAGTACGATCTGTCAGTCGAATATACCGTGCTTTTGTTGAAGGATACCCATTTAAGGAAGGTATTATCAATAAGAAGATCGGGCGGGACCCACACAATCGAACTAAGATGGTAACCTTAGACCATGGTGGACGTGAAGCAATTACTCGTTACCGAGTTTTAAAACAATTTGATAAAATTTGTTATATTGAATGCAAACTAGAAACAGGACGGACACATCAAATTCGTGTCCACATGAAAGATAAAGGATTTCCATTAATTGGTGATCCAGTATATGGAACTAAAAAAATTAATTATCAACCAGAAGTTGTTGATGCGATTGAGCAGCTCAATAGACAAGCTCTACATGCAATTAAATTATCATTCGTGCATCCCACTACAAATAAAACGTTAAATTTCAAAACACGAATGGCAGATGATATGCGTAATTTACTCGCAGCACTTAGTTTTGGTATACAACTTGATACTGAAGAATGGGATGATGAAGATGATAGTAATTGGGAAATAATTTATGCCTACGACAAAGACTAAACCAATATTGCTGCAACCGGCATGGAAATTACCATTAAATATCAAAGCAGTTATTAGCACACGTAGCAATCAATTCAATCTTGCAACTCACGTTAATGACGATCCTGATAATGTTATAGCCAACCGCCAGCTGTTACGTAACTATTTGCCAAATGAACCCTTTTGGTTGCAACAAACACACAGTGATAGAGTTGTAAAAGCCGATTTCTCCCAAACTATGCCAGATGCAGATGCATCCTACACCACTCAAAAAGGTGTAGTATGTGCTGTCATGACTGCAGACTGTTTGCCTATATTGCTAACAAATATATCAGGTGATTTTGTTGCGGCAATTCATGCAGGATGGCGTGGACTTAATGATGGCATTATTGTTAAAACAATAAGAAAATTACCACAGTTTAAGCCAAAAGAAATGTTAGCCTTTATCGGACCAGCAATTGACCAAGAGTGTTTTGAAATTGGTGCAGAAGTAAGAAAAAGCTTTCTGCTCAATGATATTAATACAGCACAATTTTTTAACTTAAGCAAAAATGAGGGTAAATATATGGCTAACTTACGTGGTATAGCAGAATATAAACTTCTTCAAGCTGGGTTATACCCACAAAATATCACAAATCCTGCAATCTGTACAAAATGTAATCATAACTGGTTTTTCTCATATCGTGAAAATTCAAATACAGGTAGAATGGCAAGTTTAATTTGGAAAGAATAAATTTTGCTAATTTAATTTGATATGACAAATTGATTTGTATCTTGTTGTGCCATATCATAAAAATAACTTTGATGTTTAGGTTTTCTATACATTTTGTATAGGTTTTATCATATATACATGTAAAAAGCCCAGAGATAATCTGGGCTTAGTATTTGGAGCTTGGCAATGTCCTACTTTCGCATGGGCGAACCACACTATCATCGGCGATGACTCGTTTCACTGTCCTGTTCGAGATGGGAAGGAGTGGGACCAAGTCTCTATTGTCACCAAGCAATTCTTGTTGCTTCTTCTGTCTGATTTCGATTCTTCAACCTTAATCTTCCAGTTTCTGCATATTGGTTTAACAGATGGATTTTGTTAGATATTATTTCATATTGTTTTCTTCGACTTGCGCTTACTCTTCTAGCTTCAAGCT
>SSGY01000133.1 GCA_008017145.1 Neisseriales bacterium | reverse complement strand
TTTGTGCTCTAACAGCGTTATAAACACCATGTCTATCTCCATTACGCTTTATTTCGCGAGATACTGTCTGACGACTACATCCGAGAAATCTTGCTATTTCTGAGGATGAATTATTTTTAGAAAGCATTAGTTCTATCACAAATCTCTCATGCTCACCTAATTGTTTATGTGCCATAATTTAACTCCAATTTTTAGTACAAATTATAGCTCAAAACTTAATTACATGTATGGTGCATTAGACACCAGCGGATGCAAGTATCTAATTTGGATTTAAAATTTACTCCAACATTAACAGCCAATACCACTCCAGCATTTAAATTACTAACAAAGGAATCACCACAGCTGGTAAAAAACGCAGTCTGCCCAGCAGCAAGTGCACTTTGCCCCGAAGAGCTTAGGTTTGCATTTCCATACACTGCTGGATTAAGCTTAGCATCTGTAGAATAGGTGTAAAGATAAACAAAGTTTAGTGTATATGCGGTATTTTTGGTAGATGCTACAAAGGAGGAATTAGCACTACCATTAAAAAAAGTAAATACCTCCAAGCTTTCTGCACTCAAGCCAAGATTCAGGGAAGCACTAATAGCAGAGTTATTTGCTTGAGAATTAAAGGTAAATCCAGCCTGAGGAGATGTACCAATAGTAGAATCCTGAGTATTCATGCAGATCAGTGAGCTGGTAGGCATACGGGTTGCATAAAGAGTTGGCGCACCAAGTACTGCCCAATTATCGCTCACGGAGGATTGCAAACTTTTATTTTTTACAGTTGTTTTCGTAGTTGAACTCGCAAAGACAGGGCTTGCTAAAAACCCCAAAAATGTAATCGTTAGCAGTAATTTTTTCTTTTCCATCATAGATTCCTTTTGATTGGTTATGTGTTTTAACACATCTAAGAAGGATTTTATAGGATTCTGATTACTTTAACAATAGATATTTTTGTCTATTCAAGCATACATCAAACCAATAACATACTGTAATAAATCAATAAATTTAAACAACAAATACATAACTTATATTAAACCGCAAGAATAATCTAGAATTAACGTATATTATCTGTTGCAATATAGATACATTAACCAGCTTGATGAAACGATAATACTATTAAGTTAGGTAATAATATATAGCATATACTCGAAGTACTTGAACCTTGGGCGCGAAGGATTGATGAAAAAGACGACGCCGTGTAGCTAGAACTACAGAACAAGTCTTTTTTGAAATTCGACAAAGCCCAAGATTCAAAGACGATGAGTATAGTTCAGAAAAATTAAGAACATAAACAAAATAGAGTATATAGCACTTTTCTGGTAAAATCCCATATACTTTATCAATATATATTTGTTGTGGATATGTTAAATCAAAAAGAAAAACACGAATACCTACATAATGTAGTAATAGCCAATTTTTTACCATTAGTAAACCAGAAGATATATTCTGTTATTTATGATTATGACTGTAAAATAGCCATCTGCACTAACTACTCAGCACAATCTATTGCTATGCAGTCATGGGAAGATGCTGTTGGGATTACATTTAGAGATAATCAAAGGGCAGATTTGGGAGCTAAGATCTTTGGTTCTAAATATACGGGAGCATTTGTAGAGTTTATTCACCACTATATTCAAAAAATATACCAGCTCCAACTGAGTATATTCAGGAATAAAGAAGTAGTAAATTTTATAGACTTATTACCTTATAATGATAGATTTATTGCTTATTTGATTACTTATGTCCCAATATTCCATCCTTCAGGCGAAGTTATTGGTATCCAAAGTTTTGCAACAAGCGCACCTTTTTTTTAGCCATCACGATTATATGCAAAATATTATTGGCTATTCTCCGTCAACAAACGTAACAAGCGACAGTTCCCCAATAAAATTAACTGAACGTGAACATGAAATTCTCTTTTTACTCGCAAATTCAATACCACATGAGCAAATGACTCAGATTTTGGGGATACGCCGAAGTACCATATCAAATATTATAGCCAAACAAATCAGCAAGAAATTTGGTTTAACTGGCTCAAATTCAAAGGCACTAGCTCAATTAGCAATTGAACATGGTTATCATAAAGCAATTCCTGAATCTTTATCCAAGCCGTATATAATTATTCTTGATGAACAGCTTGCAAAAGAGATAAATATTGAGATTATAGAATGATGCTAATTTGGCAGCAATATCTTTATCTATTGCGTAGTTTATACGCAATAGATAAAGATATCAATAGACAAACAACTGTTTTATGTGATAAGAGTTGAATTCAGACAAGAAAAAGTAAAAATAATACACCACCAATATAAGCGGAGCTGACAAAATATTTTTGGTAAGTGATACTGGTAAAGTCCAAGATTCAAAGGCAAAGAGTATATGTTATAATACCAGCTAATTAACCTAAGACAGTAAATACCTCCATGACCAAACCCAAAGAAGAAGATTTAAAACACTTTATTAGTAAAGACAAAGAGCGCTTAATCTATGACTGCAAAGGACTACAACAGTGGCTGCTCTACACACCAAGCGGGCGTGAAATTCTTAGTAAGGAGCGGTTATTCTTTACACAAAATGTAAATCATATTTTTGGTTCATTCTCCCTGCAAATAGGACTAAGTGATATTAATTTTTTACATGGCAACAAAATTAACCAGCACTTCACTATCAATGTCGACATGCTTGCTGATTTACGTTTTTTACCGATAAAAAGCGATAGTATTGATCTGATTGTCTGCCCACATGTGCTAGAGTTCACAAATAACTACCACCATGTGTTGCAAGAACTTTATCGTGTATTATCGCCCAATGGTAAATTAATTCTTACCTGCTTTAATAAATACAGCTGGTTTGGACTATGCAAAAATCGAGTTCCACTTTTAAAAAAAGCACGATTAATTTCTCTAAACTCACTTCGTAGTCAACTTGAAGCACTTAATTTCGCTATTGAAGGTGGAAAATTTTTTGGCTATTGCCCTCCATTTAGTAAGTCTCGGCGACTTAAACGTTATCATTGGATGAATTTGGTTGGCGATCGCTGGTTTCCAACTATGGCAAATAGTTTCGCACTAATCCTGCGTAAAGAAATTGTTACGCCAACCTTGATTAAATATAAAGACTTAGAATCATTTTCGACTATCTCACCAACTTTTGGAACAGCTCGCGTATGCAACAAACAAAATTAATTATCTATACTGACGGCGCCTGCAAAGGTAATCCCGGAATTGGTGGCTGGGGTGCAATTCTCATGTATGGCGATAAAGTTAAAGAAATTTATGGCTATGCTCCAGAAACAACCAATAACCGTATGGAATTAAGCGCTGTCATTGAAGCCTTAAAGGTGATCAAGCGCAATTGCCCGATTACGATCTTCACCGATTCACAATACGTTAAGCGTGGCATTACTGAATGGATTGATGGCTGGATTAAAAAAAATTGGAAAAATGTTAAAAATGTCGATTTATGGCAGGAGCTATATCCGCTAAGTAAACAATATAACATAGACTGGCAATGGGTGCGTGGGCATAACGGAGATAAATATAATGAACGCGCTGATGAGCTTGCCAACTTAGCAATTACTTTAGCCCAATAAAATGCCTAATCAACAATACTATGCGCCAATTGAATGGCGTGATAACGTCGCTTACTCAACACTCTTTAACGATATTTTCTTTTCTCAAGCATCTGGAATTGAGGAAAAGCGTTATGTATTTCATCAACATAATAACCTAACAGATAGGTTTGCTAGACTCAATGCGGGTGAAATTTTTGTGATTGCGGAAAGTGGTTTTGGGTCTGGATTAAACTTTCTGACTACGCTACAGTTATGGCGAAGCACTAGGCGTGCGGAAAACTACTCATTGCATTTTATGTCATTTGAAAAACATCCTCTAGCTTTGGATGATCTCAGGAAAATTGTGAGCCAATTTCCAGAACTAACAAATGAATTAGAAGAACTATCCAAGCAGTATTACTTGTTATTACCTGGATATCACCGACTTACTTTCGCTAACGATGTCAAATTGACATTGATTATTGGAGATATCCAAGAGCAATTACCACAATTAAATCATAAGGTCGATGCTTGGTTTCTCGATGGGTTTAGCCCAGCTAAAAATGATGAGATGTGGAACTTGCAACTTCTAAATGAGATTGCAATGCATTGCCATAACAATACCACTTTCGCAACTTATACCGCAAACTCTCAAGTACGTCGTAACTTAGAAGCGGCAGGGTTTACAGTGCAAAAAGGCTTAGGTTTTGCCAACAAACGTAATTTACTCTTTGGTAAATTTAACCAACACAACAATCAATCCATGACTAAAAAAACCCCTCGTCCATATTATGCAATTCCAGACTTCCCCACCCATGATATAGCACAATGCATTGCAGTTATCGGTGCTGGAATTAGTGGCGCAGCAACCGCACTAGCATTAGCAAACCGTGGCTACTCAGTAGTAGTCTTTGAAAAAAATCCACAAGTTGCCAGTGAGGCTAGTGGTAATTATCAAGGTATGCTTTATGGCAGCTGGAGTGCCTTCGGTGGCGCAATGATGGAATTAAGTTGTTCCGCATATCGTTTTAGCCATTACTTAATAAAAACCACTCTCATTGAACACACTGACTTTGCTTCATGTGGTTTAATTCAGCTAGGACATAATACACAGCAGGTTAAACGTAACCAACAATTGCTTCAAGCAAACTTACCTCCTGAGTTTATTGCTGCTGTAGACAAGGTACAAATTGAACAACTCGTTGGTTTTGCAATTAATCAGAAAGAACTTAATGGAGTTTATTTCCCTCATGGGATGTGGCTCAAGCCACCGCGTTTAGTCCGCGAATTACTTAACCACCCCAAGATTAAATTAATTACGAATTGTGAAATTACGCAGATTAAGCGGCATGCTGAGCATTGGTTGCTTCATGAAAAAAATAATATTACCATTCGCAAATTTACTCACTTAGTTTTATGCAATGCTCATGCCGCAGCAGATTTAATTCCTGATTTAGCACCATTTCTGCGTAAAATTCGTGGACAAACCAGCGTAGTAGAAAATATATCCAGTTCATTAAAGACCGTTTTATGTGGGAATGGTTATATTACTCCAGAAAGTAATGGGAAATTTACTCTGGGTGCAACCTTTCAGTTTAACGACCAGTTATTAGATGTACGCGAGCAAGACCACCAAGAGAATCTGGCTAATTTCAGCGATATACTACCTGACTTAATCTCACAAATTACAATCAATCAGCTAAGTGGCAAAGCTAATTTTAGAACTAGCACTTATGATTATCTGCCATTAGTTGGACCATTAGCCGATTACGATCAATTTAATCGAGACTATGCTAAGCTCACCAAAGACAAAAATGCGTGGATTGATACACCATGTAATTACCTACCAAATTTATGGCTTAATCTAGCCCATGGAGCGAAAGGACTACTGACTGCACCACTATGCGGTGAAATTATTGCGGACTATATAAGCCAATCACCACTCTCATGTAGCGAAAATGTTCGCATAGCACTCCATCCTAATCGAGTATACGTGCGTAAATTGGTCAAATCGTGAGCCATGAGAGTAATCTGCAAATAAACACCCCCCATTTCTTTGGTACATATCATATATATTTACATAAATCAAATCACTCTGGGTATTACCTTAAAAATGTTATAATCTTGAACTATTTATTCCTACTCTGATAATTTCATATGATAGCTATTTACTCGTTTATATTATCTTTTGCTGCTTGCTGGCTCATTATCAAAACCAATAGCTACCACGCCAAATTTTCTGCCGACCATGAATTAAAAGGTGTACAAAAATTTCATAAAGTCCCAACACCACGAATTGCTGGATTAGCTATTTTTGTTAGCTCTTGGTTAGTAGCATCATATGGTCTCATAGAACATGCTCTGTGGGCTAAATTTTTCGTTAAACTCCTCGTACCAACCTCAATGGTATTTGCCGTTGGTTTGGCCGAGGACTTGGTAAAAAAGCTAACCCCAATGCAACGTTTGGTAATGGTTATATTCGCCTGTTTAATTGGAGTTTATGCAGTACATATTGTCAATATGGTGACACATACTAATGTCATGATAATTGACTATTTCCTACGCTTTGAACCGTTAAGTCTTATCTTGACCATATTCATATTACTTGGTGCTACCAACTCCTTTAATATTATTGATGGTTATAATGGGTTGTGTATCACAACTTTTACAACAATTTTAATTACTTGCCTTTTTATTGCTTATCGGGTTAACTACCATTATTTAGATCAATCAATTCTTATTCTTCTCGGAGCAGTTATTGGAATTATGCTCTGGAATTACCCGCTGGGAAAAATTTTTCTTGGTGATGGCGGTGCATACTTTCTTGGTTTTATCGCAACCTTAATCTTACTTGAGCTATCGCAACATGTTCCTGACTATAGCCCATTCACATCTTTATTAATTATGATCTATCCAATCAGTGAAACGCTGCTCTCTATTTACCGTAAGAAATTTCTCCGGGGAAAATCACCATTTCAACCTGACCGATTGCATATGCATATGGTAGTTTACTACCGTCTCATTCGCCATGATCACCACAACCGGAATGCTGCGGTTGTAGTTAAAATGCTCTGGTTTATCATTCCGCAACTAATCGCAGCACTTATGCTACACAAGCAACAACTCTATATTATAATTGCTATTTTCACTTATATAACAGTGTATTTCTGGGTTTATTTTAGAATTGTTTCATTTAACAGCTTGAGAATACTACCACTAAGGCTCAGAAAGAGGTCTAATGAAATTGATTAAAATACAACATGATTTTGAAATAATGTATAATTAGAGCATTATTTTATCACCATATAAAACTATAAACAGATAATAAGATTTAAAAAAGATTACGCATCATGAAACATGCAGGTTTTACAATTATTGAACTTATGATAGCTGTTGCTATCATTGGTATTCTGGCGGCACTTGCAATACCAACCTATCAGACTTATATAACCAGATCACGAGTTAGTGAAAGTATTTTATTCGCATCAGACGCAAAAAGTAACGTAGCACAATATTATTTGTCTACCGGAGACTTTCCAAACAATAATGATGAGGCTGGTATTCCAGCTACTATCTCCTCTCCAATGGTTGCCTCAGTTAATGTTTCAAACAATGGTCAGGTAACGGTTACTACCTCGATTAGTGGCATCACCAATGGTACTATAATATTTTCACCTCAAGCCAGTTCTTCTGGTATAGAATGGACATGTACTGGTGGAAATTTAGATGGCAACTATCGCCCTTCTAATTGCCGTTAAAAACGCTCAAGGAATTCAACTTATATTATAAAAACTTCTGCAATTAATATTGAATAAATGACTATTTGGTAAATTATGATCTCGCTCGCTATAGGAATACAATGAATAAAAAATCACAACATCTTCTTTTAATAGTTATTGCTAGTCTGGCGATTCTTGGGTACCTGCTTAGAATCAGTTATGTATCTTTTGTCACGAAAACAAAATTATCCGAAGCTTTTTTGTTGATTGAGCCGATTCAAAATGACATAAATGAATATGCTCAAAAAAATGGAGGTCTGCCGATTAGTGTCGAGTTAGATAATAACTCTTTTGGCTTACCACAGCCATTTGAAATACAAGGCACCTATATTAGCAGCGTTGTTGCACATAAAGAGCCTAATAGTGAACAAGTTGTCTTATTTGCTTATATCAATCCTACGGTTATTCCTAATTTAGAAGATGGTAAAGGAGAACCTCTGGAATCACCTTATATCAGCTTTAAAGGAAACTACTTAGGTCGTAATATTAGTTGGGAATGCAGTTCTAATCTGGCAAAACACTATCTTCCAAGCTCATGTAACGGCAGCTAAAAACTTAGATAAATGTGTAGCACTACCCTTATTTTTTAATACATTAAAAGATTAATTGGCAAAGCACTTCATTAGAAACTCAGCAAATAGATTTTCTAAATTAGAAGCTGCTCGATTGTGACGAACCAGATAGCATGGCATTTCACCAAAGATATATTCTGGTAGTACAGGCAGTAATTCACCTGATTTAAGTTCCTGAGTCAAAAGCTCATCCCATCCACCCACAATATAATGCCCAGTTTTAGCCAATTGGACACCATGAATAATATTATTAATATAAATATTCGCCTCATGATTAATTACGGTTTCAACTCCAGTCACCAAATTCTTTACCGGATAACTAAAACGTAAATTGCCATCCAAACCAATCAAACCAATAATTTTATGTTGCTGAATATCATCCAGTTGCCCAAGCATTCCATAGCGCTCAATATATTGAGGTGTCGCATAAAGCTTAAAGTTAAATGTTTTCAATAATCTGACTTTACTGGTTTGCGAAATTGGCATTATCGTACTAACAGCAATATTATAATCGTTACGCATTAAATCAATCGGGTTAGATGAATAATCAAGCAATATTTTAACTTCAGGATACTTATTCGTAAAGCTACTAATTTTCGGCGTAATTAGTTCATAAGATAGAGCAGCTGGCAAGGCAATTTTTAACGTTCCACGTACCGCATGCTTATTTTCATTAAAATCACTAAGTTTAACCTGTAACTGCTTAACTGGTTCTACCAAGCGTTTATAAAGTAGATCACCTTGCTCAGTTAGCTCAAAAACCCGATTATTGCGCCGAACTAGCTCAACTTCAAGTTCTTGCTCTAAAATCTGAATCTTGCGACTAAGTGTCGCCTGACTGGTATTAAGCATTGTTGCAGCTTTAGTATAATTACCAGTTTCAACTAGCTTAATAAATAATGCTATTGTATCATACATAAACAAAACCTCCTAATTCTAGCTTTAAAGCTATCCATTATAATTTGAAGCATGATAGCACAATCACATTAAATCAATAACTGATAGAGCTAAGAGCAAATATTTATATAATTCTAAAATCACAATATAATACACACTATTGAATAATTTTTGGACCGCAATATAGTATTGAGTTTGGGTTCAAACTATGACACTCTTTCAAACTAACACTATTAACATTTTTCAAATAGTTATCAAAAAATACCAGCAAGTATTGGTTAATCGATTTTGACAAATCCTGGCCATTAATATGATCACTATACATAAACTCTGCTAAATTTATATCAGGTTGACCATAAACATTATACCAAAGATTAATTAAATTATTTCCGTAATAAGTCGTAGATACGTCAGTGAAAGCACGATGAGTACTATAACATATATCGCTTTCAAAAGGAGTCATGAGGGCTACGTACTGATTTTCTTTTAGATTAAATTGATTTGTTGTATCAATAGTTTTTCCAAAGTCACGGTCATTAGCCGCCCTCAAAAATAGAGTCGGAATAACTGGATTATAGACATGTATTGGCAAGTCATTACTTGAGCCAATATCTAAGCTGATGTACCCTTTTAATACATTAGAGCTTTCAAGAGAATTTATATAAATTGATGTTGAGCCTAATGAGTGCCCAAACCCACCAATTTTAGAAAAATCCATATGAGAAGTTAACGAGCAAAGTCTACTATCTGTTTTTAACTTATTTAGAACAAATTTATAATCAGATAAAGCTAGTGTTAAATTAGATTTTTTAGCAGCAACTACAGCAACAGCGCTTGATGATGACATTTTGCCATTATGAAATTGTGGAATATGTAATCCAAGAGTACCATATGATTCAATAATATTCTGATTATATGCAGAATCTATTGCAACAACAATATATCCATGGCTGACTAAATTACTAATAAAATTTAGATAATTATATGAGTTAAACCCTAAGCCAGGTTGAAATATAAGTAGTGGAAATTTACCTTTTGCAATATTTTGTTGAGAAATTACATAACTTTTCTGATCAAACATGAGTTGCTTAACATTATATGCTGCGGAAAGATTTTTGGATTCAATTATCTTATTTTTGATGTCATGATTGAGTTCTATTATATTTTTCGCCCAGTAGGAATCATAATTATTTGATATAGTAGTGGTTGGATAATAAATATATGTATCTACAACATGACAGTGAAGCGGATTATTCTGATAAAACCAACTATCTGTTCTAGTGTAGAAATAATCTGGACAGATATTAGAGTTCTGCCATAGAAATTCCTGCATGCTAACTTTATAGCTACCTGTCGGCTTTATCAAATAATCATTAGGGCTTGCAATCACCATAAAATTAGCTACCATCAATGCCAGAATGAGGAATAATTTTCTCATTACCAATCTTTCACACTTTAAAATTAGCACATAACTTATCAGCCCATGACTCTAACTTCTGACAATGCACATTTGGCACCCCACCCACCACATCAAACTGCTGGCGAAAATATGCATCGCTATTATCCACTACATGCAAAACATCAATAGATGGCATTACTTTCAACAAATTGTCAGCGGACTCAAAATAACGTTTACGCACCAATGCTTCTGCTATATCATGACCACCACGAGCAACCCGCATAGCAATCCGCTCCAGATTTAGTTCAATACTATTTAGACCAATATAATAAGCAATCGTGTGATAGCCCTGAGCTTTAGCCGCCATAATCCGCTGCATAGTTCCGCGACCTGCTAAGGTACTTTCCAAACAAATATTCATACCACTAGATAAAGCATCATCATACATTTTAAGCGCTTGCTTGCCAGCTTCAATCTGATAAGTTCTCGGAAATTTAGCTTTATAAATCCGATTTAACACATCAGGATCAATATTAGTTTGAATATCACTTAAATTAAGATAATTACGTAAAGAGCTTTTACCACTACCATTAGTTCCCAATAAAAATACCGCTAGCGGAATATTGTCATAATTTAACTGGATTTGATTAATGATTTCCTGATTAATGATATGATTCATAACAATATTCCACTTAAAAGTTAATACACCAAACCATTGAACACATCAAAATAGTTGGCAAAAGTTTTGCCGACACATTCATAATTATTAATCACCACCGGAATACCGCCTACCGCCAATAGCGAGAAGCACATAGCCATCCGATGGTCGTTATAGGTATCTATTGCGACATTTGGCAAAATTTCCGCGGGTGGTGTGATAGTGATTGAATCATCGGTATAACTAACTGTCGCACCAACTTTACATAATTCAGTATAAATTGCCAGTAAACGATCAGTCTCTTTTACTTTCCAGCTGGATATTCCGTTAATCGTAGTTGTTCCTCGAGCAAATAGCGCCAGTACTGCAATCGTCATTGCTACATCCGGCATATCTTCCATATTAACCGTTATCGCGTTTAATTCTTTATATTGTACCAAAATATAACCTTGATGGTACTCAACAACTGCACCCATCTGCGCTAATACTTTGGCAAAATTTTTATCACCTTGCAGACTCATTTCATCAAGATTATTGATTCTGGCAGTTCCATTCATTGCGCCCATCGCCAAAAAATAGCTGGCGGAGCTGGCATCGGGTTCAACGGTATATTCAATTGCTTGTAAAACTTTGATTGGATAAATAGTAAAACAATTTTCAGCACTTTCCGCTACTTTAGCACCAAACATTCTGAGTAATGCCAAGGTAATTTCAACATAGGGTTTTGAAATTAGTTCATCGTAAATTTTAACTGTAATTTCTCGTTTAAGCTGTGGCAGCGCCATTAATAAACCAGTTAAATATTGGCTGGAAATTTTACCACTAAGGCTAACTTCAGCAACTCCATTATCTAAAAACGGGCTGGTTTGTAATGGTGGATAACCTTCATTCTCAAGGCACTTAATTTGACAACCTAATTGACGTAGCGCATTTACCAAATCTTTAATTGGACGCTCTTTCATCCGCTGGATTCCAGTTAAAATGTAACTTCCATCTAATACCGCTAATAATGCTGTTAAAAAACGGATAGACGTTCCCGAATTACCTAAAAATAATTCTGCGCTACTAACTGGCAATTTACCGCCACAACCATGAATTTTATAACTAGAGCACCCATTAGCGTCTTGGCGAATCTTTTCGCATTTAATTCCTAATTTATCTAATGCCGCAAGCATAAGCTGAACATCTTCGCCAACATCAGGTACATTATGAATAGTACTAATTCCTTGCGCCATTGCTGCTAAAGGTAAAACACGATTGGCAATGCTTTTGGAACCTGGCAAATCTAAAATCGCATTGCTTGATTTAGTACTCGCCGCTAGAGATAAATTT
Organism: Neisseriales bacterium; assembly: GCA_008017145.1. Next base: position 12,648 of record SSGY01000133.1, on the reverse strand, counting down.
ATTTGTTTTTTATTCATATTGTTTGTTCTCAAAAATTTTGATAAAAAAAGGTTGGTTTGAATTAACTTAACTCAAAAAACCAACCTCGCAATTTATAGATTAATATTACTTTATCTTGATTTAATTATATTTATGCTGACGCATCCACTTGGTTGCTATCCACTTTTCGCCCTTAATTACGGGATTACCAGCATGTAACGTTAGAGGGTCAACTTGCCCTTTTGAGTTGCAATACTCAAAATAAACGGCGGCTCCCTTTTTAGGTACAACACTCACTCCTACATCAGGGAAAGTTGTTTCGCCACCTTGTTCAACATCATTTAGATACATAACTAAGGTAGAAACTCTTTGTCCACCGGTCGCCAAATGCTGCTGACTACCTTTTAAATCATAGGGGAAAAAATCAAAATGCGCACGATACTCTGCTCCTGGCTGATAATTCAAAATCTGAATACCTTCACCATTTTCCATTGGCCAGTGCATTACTTCAGCAATTCGACGATCAAGCGTGGTAATAAACTCATTTTCACAAATATTAAAAAATGTCCCGGTGCTGGTACGTTCTGGATGTAGTTTTTCTTTGCCCGTCTCATTATCAACCACTCGTGAGGATTTCATACGGCTTTGAGATAGAGCAATTAGTTGGTCACACTCTTCATGCGACATTAAATTATCAAACGTAATGATAACGGGACGCTCAACTTTAGCACCAATAAAAACCCTACGGTCACTAGCATCAATAAAATTAACATCCATTGGCACTCGCGAAGCTTCATAAATAAAACCAGATGAATTTGCACCGCCAACTAAAGCATTTGTTTTAGTTAATGGACGACCTTGCTGAATATCACTAATTGCTTGCACCGAAGCTTGTAAGGTAAACCCCTTACTCACCATGATATTTGCCAACATATCAACTGTACAACCATTTTTTAGATTAGTTTCAATCCAATTAACCCATTCTTGGCTTATTCCAACTTGAGACATCTATAAAACTCCGCAACACATAATTAATTTTAACAACTAAGCGCTTGGAGCTTCAGAATCATCATCAACTTCAGTTTCGATAACTTTTTCTAAATCAACCAATTTTTCATCTTTACCAAGATCAATTAATTTAACCCCTTGTGCTGAACGACCTGTTTCGCGGATACTATCTACTTTGGTACGAATTAACACACCACCAGTAGTGATAAGCATAATTTCATCCTCATCAGAGACAAGTTTTGCCGCAACTAATTTACCATTACGCACTGACTCACCAATTGCTTTAACGCCCTGAGTACCACGTGATGCTAGACGATACTCTTCAACTGTAGTACGCTTACCATAGCCATTTTCAGTTGCAGTTAATACATTGGCCTTAATATCGTCAGTCGTAAGTAACGCTACTACTTTGCAACCATTACCTAGTTTAATTCCCTTAACTCCACGTGCCTGACGCCCCATGCCACGAACTTCTTCTTCATTAAAGCGCACGGCTTTACCACCATCAGAGAAGATCATAATTTCACGTTTACCATCAGTTAAATCAACCCCTGCTAAACGATCGCCTTCATCAAGATTAATCGCTATAATTCCACGACTATTTGGACGGGCAAATGCAGCCAAATCAGTCTTCTTCACAATACCCTGCTCAGTTACCATAAAGATAAATTGATCTTCACTAAATTCTTTTACGGGTAGAATATTAGTAATTTTTTCATCAACTTGTAACGGCAGTAAATTAACAATTGGACGACCGCGAGTAGTACGGCTACCTTCTGGTAAATTATACACTTTAAGCCAATACATCCGACCAAGAGTAGAGAAACACAGTACATAATCATGAGTATGTGCAACAAATAAATTTTGGATAAAATCATCTTCACGAGTTGAAGCTGCAGTTTTACCGCGTCCGCCACGTTTTTGCGTGCGATATTCTTCTACTGCCTGAGTTTTAACATAGCCTTCTTTAGATAGAGTTACAACCATATCACGAGGTTTTATTAAATCTTCCATATCAATATCAGCAGAATCATACTGAATCTCAGAACGACGTTTATCACCAAATTGCTGTTTGATTGCAGCTAATTCATCAGCAATGATGAGATTAACCCGTTTTGGCGTATTTAAAATATCCAACAAATCAACAATTGTGTCCATCACATCTTGATATTCTTTGGTAATTTTTTCTTGTTCTAGGCCTGTCAAGCGTTGTAATTGCATTTCAAGAATTGCTTGTGACTGCGCATCGGATAAGAAGTAATCTTTACCATGCAGACCAAATTGAGGTTCAAGATTATCTGGACGAACCTGCACTATATCTACACGTTCCATCATAGCCAGTACCAAGCTTGATTCCCAACTACGCTCCATTAAGCGGGTTTTGGCTTCTGGACGTGTCATTGAAGTTTTGATAATGGCAATCATCTCATCAACATTGGCTAAAGCAACTGCCAAGCCTTCCAAAGTATGCCCACGCTCTTTGGCTTTACGTAATTCAAATACGGTACGACGTGTAACAACTTCACGACGGTGGTAGATAAATTCTTCTAAAATTGATTTAAGATTAAGTAACCGTGGTTGATTATTAACTAATGCCACCATATTAATCCCAAAGCTATCCTGCATTTGAGTCATTTTATACAGATTATTTAAAATTACGCTGGCATTTTCGCCTCGACGCAATTCAATTGCTACTCGCATCCCCGATTTATCTGATTCATCACGGATTTCACTAATACCTTCGACAATTTTTTCTTTTACTAATTCACCGATACGTTCACAGAGTTTAGCTTTATTTACTTGGTATGGCAATTCGTCAATAATAATTGCCTGACGATCTTTACCAATATCTTCAAAGTGGGTTCGCGCGCGCATCACTACCCGACCGCGTCCAGTTTTATAGCCCTGATGAATATCTTTAATTCCAAAGATGATCCCCGCAGTTGGAAAATCTGGTGCAGGAATAATTTCAATCAATTCATCCAAAGTTATTTCTGGATTATCCAACAAAGCTGAACAAGCATCAACGACTTCACTCAGATTATGCGGTGGCATATTAGTTGCCATCCCTACTGCAATCCCAGTAGTACCATTAATCAATAAATTAGGAATTCGTGTTGGCATTACCAATGGCTCATGTTCAGAACCATCATAATTTGGACCAAAATTGACAGTTTCTTTATCTATATCGGCAATCATTTCATGCGCAATTTTAGACATCCGAATCTCAGTATAACGCATTGCTGCTGGTGAATCACCATCGACTGAGCCAAAATTCCCCTGTCCATCGACTAGCATATAACGGAGTGAGAAATCCTGTGCCATCCGGACTATCGTATCATAAACTGCAATATCACCATGTGGATGGTACTTACCGATTACATCCCCGACAATACGCGCTGATTTTTTATAAGGTTTATTCCAATCATTGGATAATTCATGCATCGCAAATAATACCCGGCGATGTACCGGTTTCAATCCGTCACGGACATCAGGCAGCGCCCGTCCGACAATTACACTCATAGCATATTCGATATACGATTGCTTCATTTCCTCTTCAATGTTGATATTTACAACTTCACGGGCAAATGAAGGAATCAAAGTCGTCAGATCATTATTCATGCGTAACCTTTTCAATTTAGTCGAAATTAATCGTGTATTTTACCATATTTAACGTTTAAAATGAGAATAAGCATAGGGATACCCTATGCTTATTCTCATTTTAAATCAATCAAGCTTAACTTTTGGCAACTTCAACCATTTTTTTATTTTTTTGGTTTAGTTTACGCATGATAATTTCTGCTTCATCCAATGGAACCGTAATAAACGAGAACTTCTCCAGAATACGGATATCGCGAACTTTACGTCCCGGCGTTTTACAACTTTGGTGCAAAACATCCAATAACGCACGTGGATTCATACCATCAATTTTACCTAAAGCCACGAATAGTTTCACATTATCGCCTGATACCGCACTGCGATTTTGCTCAATTTTAGCATAGCTTTCTTCTAAAAACTCATCTTGGTACTGATGACGCAGCAACGCTGCAATAATAGCTTGTGGATCATTATCCCCCAAGATTCGTTTAGCAAGAGCATTATAGCTATTGAAATCGCTCTCAGCAATAATCTCACCCAAGCAAGCTTGCAAATATTCTTCTTTGGCTTTAATAATATCCTTAATTTGCGGAACTTCCTGTTTTTTAATATCCGCTTTAGCCACCTTTTTAATGATCCCTAAACGTGACATTTCTCTTGGTGTAACAAAAGTAATTGCAATACCTTTTTGACCTGCACGACCAGTACGACCAATCCGATGCACGTATGATTCAGCTTCTTGAGGCATTGAATAATTAATTACATGAGTTAAATTATTAACATCAATACCACGAGCGGCAACATCGGTTGCAACCAAAATATTTACAATTTTCTCTTTAAATTCAGCCAGAGTTTTGGTACGTTGCGATTGAGTAATATCACCATGCAAACAATCTACCGCGTAACTACGGTTTTTTAAATGTTTAGTAACTTCATCTACTTCAACCTTAGTACGACAGAAAATAATCCCATAAAAATCTTGTTCAAAATCTAAAACTCGGCATAGTGCTTCAAATTTATCACCTTCACGAACTTCAAAATAAATTTGTTCAGTAAGTTTAGTGGTTAATTCTTTATTTTCAACTTTTAAAGTTTTAAATTTACCCATGTATTTTTTGGCAATTTGCAAAATCGAACTAGGCATAGTAGCCGAGAAAAACAACATATTTTTCTCTTGATTAGTTGTTTGCAAGATGTGTTCAATATCTTCAACAAATCCCATATTCAACATTTCATCAGCTTCATCTAACACAAAAAATTCTAAATTATTGAAATTTAAAACTTTACGCTCCATCAAATCCATAATCCGTCCAGGAGTACCAACAATAATATCACTACCTTTACGCACATTACGCACTTGTTGCTCAATTGATGCACCACCGTAAACTGCGGAAACTCTTAAATCGCGTTTACCGATCAAAGAATACATTTCTTCACAAACTTGAATAGCTAATTCACGGGTTGGCGTTAACACCACCGCTTTGATTGAACCATCTTTAGTAATACTCTCAATAATAGGAATCGAAAACGCGGCTGTTTTACCAGTTCCGGTTTGTGCTTGACCAATAATATTGGCTTTTTCACGTAAAAATTCAGGGATAACTAGTGCTTGAATGGGACTAGGACTGGTAAAACCTTTTTCTGCCAACGCGGCAACCATTTCTTCACTTAAATTAAAATCATTAAAACTACTCATTTATACTTTCCTTTCTGAGCGTGCACTATTTTGTTTACAATTAAACAAAATAACGCGGATTAAGTATCAACAACACTGCAGAAAGAAACTCCAACAGAGCCATATTTACTCATTTCATAACGTAATTACTCAACTACCATAATATGAAGTAAGAACTAGAAACAAGGCAACGACGTGTACAGGAGATGTACACAAGGAGTCTTGTGACGACGTTATTACGATATAATATGAGTAGTTATTTCTAAAAAACACAAAAAACAGGCAGTATTCAAACCGCCTGTTACGATAAAAATCTTTTCTTTAACTCTAAAACAATAATTGATTATTGCCTATGGATTTTGGTCGCGCGCGACTGTGCTCCAGCTAGAATTAAACTTTCTGCCAAATTTACATGTTTTGGCAAATTAGCATTATAAACAATCAACTCAGCAACATCACTAGCTTGTAGTGGTTCAAAACCCTGATACACTGAATCGGCACGAGATTTATCGCCATGAAAGCGCACCTGACTAAATTCAGTATTAACCGCACCCGGTAAAATCTCACTGACTTTAATCCCGTGTTCGACCATCTCTTCACGCAAGCTTTGACTAATTGCATGTACCGCATGTTTAGTAGCACAATAAACGCCACCCTTAGCATAGGATTCAACACCCGCAACCGAGCCAATGGTAATAATATGCCCAAATCCTTGCTTAACCATTTTTTTGGTAATAATGCGTAAGACCGCTAAAAAGCCTTTAATATTGGTGTCAATCATTGTTTCCCAATTATTGACATCATCTTCAACAAATACATCCAAACCTAGCGCCAGACCAGCATTGTTTACTAGAATATCAATCTGTTCGATTGCATCCGGCAAATGCCCAAGTGCTGTAGCCACTTGTTTGGAGTTAGTAACATCCATGCCAATTACAAATGCTTTGATTGAATACTCTGCAATTAATTCATCCTTCAGCTCTTCCAGACGATCAACCCGCCGTGCAGCAAGGATCAGATTAGCGCCCATTTTGGCAAATTCAATTGCACAAGCCCTACCTATTCCAGAGCTTGCACCAGTAATCAATACAGTTTTACCTGCTATACGATTTTGCATTTAGTTACTTCCTTATCAATCCCAATCGTGACCATCACCAAACTTGATAGTGCTTTCATAATTTTTGTAAGCGTAACCGCCACCAAGATCTTGATATAATTGAACTATCGTACCTAATTGCTGTAACTTACTTTGCTGAACCACCAAGGCAGCCTGATCCATAGTTACCGCATTTTGCAATAACTGAGGTTTACTATATAAACCTCCAACAAAACTCGACTCAGCCAAGGTATATCCAAGCTTAGTAGCATTGTAAGCCTTAATTTGTGTGTCCATACTTACTGTTAATTGATCATGTGCTGATAAATCATTATCTACTGCCGCAAAAGCAGAACGAACAATCTGTAAATAATTATAGTATGCAGCATAGTATTGACCTTTAGCCGCTTCAATCTGACCATAAATACCAAAATTAAGAATTGGCATAGTAACTGCCGCATTTTGTACCCAATAATCAGTATTCGCGCCAAATAAACCACTCAGTGAGCTAGCTGCCGTACCACCTTGACCAGTCAAACTAATCGTTGGGAAGAACATTGAAGTTGCAACTCCAATATTAGCATTAGCCGCAATTAACTGTTGCTCTGCTTGCTGCACATCAGGACGATTACGCAATACAGTGGATGGTAAATTGGTTGGAATAATTCCATAACTGTTAATTTGCATGAATTTAAGACCACGGGTAATATCACCTGGGTTTTCATTCAAGAGTACGCGTAATGCATTACGTGAAGCGACAATATTATTTTTGATAATTGGAATTTGCGCCAATGCCGAATCATACTGTTGTTCGTATGTTTGCACTTGATACAGAGACAATAAGCCTTCTTTGTATTCTATCTTAGAGAAATCTAACAATGCTTTCAGATCTCTTACCAATTGCTCTTGTAATTGTAATTGATAATCTTGTCCTAGCAAGGTAAAGTACCCTGTCGCAACTTGACTAATTACACTCAAACGCACGGTGTCTTTTGCTGCACGAACTGCTTGATAATTAGCCTCAGCATATTGTTGCGAACGAATTTGCTGGAACACATTTAATGAATAGCTCGGTAAACCAGCAAAATTATATCCTTCACCAATGAAAGACTTGTTAGAGTAAGAACCTGTAGCATTTCCAGTTGGAATCCATGCAAATTGAACTTGACGTAGCTGACCTTGAGCCGCCACAATATTACCAATTGCATTTTGGATGTTATTATTATTTTTAAGCGCGCTCTCGATTAGATTATCTAGAACTGGATCTTTAAATGATTTCCACCATGCCATGGCTGGTAAATTAGCACTTTCGGTGACCGCTAGAGTATCACGGCTTGGAAAACTCTTTGGATCATTTGTGTTTGGCTGAGAATAGGTCGGTCCAAACAAACCACAACCACCCAGAGCTGACGCCAGAGCCACCAAACAAGTTAAATTCTTAATCCGCATACCCACTCCTATTGTTTATTTCTATTAAGCCAGCCACTAACAGTGACCTGCTCTGCCCGCGCTAAAGTTAATTCATTCGCTGGTGTATCTTGCGTTATCACTGAACCAGCCCCGATCAAACTACCGTCATTAATTTGCACTGGTGCGACCATCATTGTGCCAGATCCAATAAAAACATTATTGCCAATTACGGTTTTAAATTTATTAACACCATCATAGTTACAGGTAACACTACCAGCTCCTACATTTACCTTAGAGCCGATTTCAGCGTCACCGATATAGGTCAGGTGATTTACTTTTGAACCAACGCCGACTGTACTTTTTTTAATTTCGACAAAATTACCGATATGAGTATCTTCTGCCAAAACGGTACCAGGGCGAAGTCTCGCATATGGACCTATTTGCGCACCGCTGGCAATTGTAGCATCTTCCAAAATCGAATAAGGTTTAATTGTAACATTATCTGCAATAGTTACATCTTTGAGCAAACATCCCGCACCAATTTTAACATTATTACCTAAACTAACAGAGCCTTCAAAGACGCAATTAACATCAATAGCACAATCTTTACCTGCGCTAAGTGTGCCACGAAGATCAATGCGATGCTTGTCAGCTAAAGTCACACCTGATTTAAGTATCTCATTAGCTTGGTTAAGTTGATAAATTCGTTCTAACTGCTCTAATTGAAGCTTATCATTAACCCCCATCACTTCATAATGATGTGGTGCAAGTAAATAGTCAATTTCAACTTCCTGATCATGCGCTAAAGCAATTACATCTGTCAGATAGTACTCGCCCTGATTATTGTTATTGGACAATTTACCCAACCAGTTAGCAAGATATTGATTTGGCAGAACATAAAATCCAGTATTAATTTCGCGAATAGCACGCTCACTTTGGCTTGCATCTTTTTCTTCAACAATATTGGTAATCCTAAACTCAGGACTACGCACAACACGTCCGTAACCGGTAGGATTCTCAACTTCGTCAGTAAGCATCACCACATTATCCTGATATTTAGCAATCATTTTATCCAGTGTTGAAAGCTCAATTAATGGCACATCACCGTATAATACCAAGGTCAAACCATCATTGTCTAAATGTGGCAACGCACACTTTAAAGCATGCCCTGTGCCAAGTTGTTCAGCTTGTAAAGCCCAAATAATTTCGTTATCTGAATAATTTTGTTCAACAGATGAACGAACTTGATCACCGCCATGACCATAAACGACAACTAGTTTACTCGGATTTAATTTTTGTGCACTATCAATTACATGATGTAACATTGGTTTGCCACTAAGAGGCTGAAGAACTTTTGGCAGGCTAGAGTTCATTCGTTTACCCGCGCCAGCTGCTAGAATAACTACATTAATTGTTTGCTGCATTCAATAACCTAAATCAATAAAAAAATAACATACTCAAAATATCAAGAGCAGAATAAGTTGTTATTATACCTTATTTAGCCCTAACCTCCAGTGGGTTTTTCCAACTATCGCAGATAATTGCTCTAATGCATCAAAAGTTGGACTGAATTTTGCACTTTCTCCCAGTCGCAAAATGCAACGCGCTTGTAAATTGGAATAGTTAATTCTTATTGAGGCGCCACCATCACTATTTAAGTTCAAAATTGGTTTTAATTTCTCCCAATCCGCTTCAGATTTTAAATCTAAATCAAGCTGGCTAATTTTCTCATTCAAAACTTCATCAAGCAGCAAAATTTTATTTGCATTGACTTTAACTTCATTTCTGAAAGAGTCATAAATCACTTCACCCTCAACAAAAATCAGCTCATCAATCTTAAAGAGATGCTTAAACCGTTCATAGTCATCATTAAATACCACAAACTCCAGCTCACCACTGGCATCTTCAATCCGAATAAAAGCAATTTTGCCACCTTTTTTCGTCGGACGTGAACCCATATAATTAATGATTCCACCGATTAATACTTTGGGCTTAAGTTTGGCATATTTGGCATTGATGATTTCCTGAATATCTTCATCTTCGGTATTAAACTTAGCCAAAGGATAAACTTCCAATTTTTTCACAACATCCTGATATTCATCAAATAAACTACCAGTCAGGTAATAACCAATTGCTTGCTTCTCTAGCGTTAGCTGTTCTTTGAGGGTAAAGGCAGGATAATCATCTAGTTCAACCTCATGGAGTGCCTGTTGATCTTCTTCACCAGCAAAAATATCAAACAATGAACCTTGATTTTCATTCATCCGCTCTTGATCAATGAAGTCAACAATCTTACCAAGATTATTGAATAATTTAGCACGATTAGCTTCCAATGAATCAAAACAGCCAGCTTTAATTAAATTTTCCAGTGTCCGTTTATTGATAACTTTTTTATCAACCCTACGGCAAAAATCAATAATGCTTTGGAAAGAACCATTTTGCTCACGTTCGGCAACCATAATATCAACTACATTTTGTCCCAAGCCTTTAACTGCACCCAGCGCATAGCGAATAGCATAAGTAGTTGCACCATTCTGTTGAATTGCAACTGGTGTAAAACGATAAAAAGAATGATTAATATCGGGAGGTAAAATTTGCAGATTATTATCTTTACAATCCTGATAAAATTCATATAATTTATCAGTTTTATCCAACTCTGAAGACAGTGTAGCCGCCATGAAACAGGCTGGGTAATATGCTTTGAGTAGCGCGGTATGATAGGAGACAACCGCATAAGCTGCAGTATGCGATTTATTAAATCCATACTCGGCAAACATTGCCATTAAATCAAAGAGTTTTTCCGCCAATGCCGTATCATAGCCTTTTTTAGCTGCACCAGAAGTGAAGATCGCACGATGTTCATCCATCTCTTCTTTTTTCTTTTTCCCCATTGCCCGACGCAGTAAATCAGCACCACCCAGAGTATAACCACCGATAATCTGCGATATTTGCATCACTTGTTCTTGGTAAACAATCACGCCATAGGTTGGATCTAAACTTTCGCGTAAATCAGGATGAAAATAATCAATTTCGGCTTCACCTTTTTTACGTTTGACAAAATCGTCCACCATTCCCGAGCCAAGCGGACCCGGACGATAGAGCGCTAATACCGCAATAATATCTTCAAAACGACTAGGTTCTAGTTTTACCAACAGCCGTTTCATTCCCTGCGACTCTAGCTGGAACACGGCAGTAGTATTTCCAGCTTGCAATAGCTCATAAACTTTAGGATCGTTAAATTCAGAATTGGATAAATGTAAATCAACCTGATGTAATTTGGCAATATTTTCGACTGCTTCTTGAATAATGGTTAAATTGCGCAGACCCAAAAAGTCAAACTTAACTAAACCGATTGCCTCAACATCATCTTTATCCAATTGTGAAGTTTGCATCCCATCGGCTAAGTAAAGTGGACAAAAGTCAGATAATTTACTCGGCGCAATCAATACCCCAGCCGCATGTTTACCAACGTTACGAGTTAAATCTTCCAGTTGCAAAGACATTTCCCATAGTCTACGTACTTCATCATCAGCATTATCAATTCTTTGTTTCAACTCAGGAAATTGAGTCAAGGCGTCAATTAAACCATAGCTTTTAGCCGGAGTATTTTCGATTAATTTGGATATGGAATCGCACAATCCATAAGGTAAGCCTAAAACTCGCCCAACATCTTTAATCACCGCTTTGGATGACATGGTACCAAAGGTAGCAATCTGCGCGACTGCATCTGCCCCGTATTTATCCTGTACATAATGAATAACTCTTTCGCGTTTTTCCTGGCAGAAGTCAATATCAAAATCGGGCATCGATACCCGCTCAGGATTTAAGAAACGCTCAAAGAGTAAACTATAACGCAATGGATCAATATCAGTAATTCCCAGCGAAAACGCAACTAATGAACCAGCACCAGAACCACGTCCAGGACCAACTGGAACACCATTTTGTTTTGCCCAAATAATGAAATCCGAGACAATCAAAAAGTAACCAGCAAACCCCATTTGAATAATGGTTTCAATTTCCAGCTCTAAACGCGCTTGATAAGTGGGATAATTTTCCGTTCTGGTATTTTCATCGGGGAACAGCTCCTTCATCCGTTGCTCTAAACCTTGATTGGATAAGAGAGATAAGTATTCTTCGAGCGGTTGATTCTCAGGCGTTGCGAAATCGGGAAGGAAATATTTACCCAACGTAATTTCTAAATTACATTTTTTAGCAATTTCCACACTATTATGTAGCGCAGTTGGTAAATCACTAAATAACTCAGTCATTTCCTGCATGGATTTGAAATATTGATCAGAACCATATTTAGTTACACGATTACCATCATCAAGCATTGCCCCATCGGCAACACATACCCGTACTTCATGCGCTAAATAATCTTCAGCTGCCGCAAATTGAACTGGATGCGTTGCTACTACTGCAACAGAACATTCTGTAGCTAATTCTAAACAGGCCTTAAAAAAATCATCATCATAATGTTTTTCAGTTCGTTGCAACTCAATAAAATAGTCATCCGCAAAAATTTCTTTCCAACGCAAAATCTGTGCTTTGGCAGCCGCATAATTGCGCTGTTTGATAAATTCGGCTAAATCACCAAATGCACCACCTGAGAGCAGCACGATATCATTCTGCACTGATTCTTGCAGCCATTCTTCTTTGATATGTGGCACATCCAAAATCTTATTTTGTACATAAGAGCGGCTAATCCAGTCACAAATTTGCCGATAACCAGCTAAATTTTTAGCCAGCAAAATCAATTGGTAATTAAAATCTTTACCTTGTACATTAACCTCACTACCAATAATCGGCTTAATACCTTTTTCGCGGCAAAGCTTATAAAATTTTACCAAGCCAAACATATTGTGATGATCAGTTAATGCCA